>NZ_CAMPHH010000070.1 GCF_946885855.1 uncultured Actinotalea sp.
GCCCACCGCCTCGCCGTCGCCCTCGAGCACCACCGTCTCGTGGCCCGGGACATGCAGGGACGCTTCGTGCTCGGACCGCGCCTGTCCGAGCTCGCCACCGCAGCCGGCGAGGACCGGCTGCTCGCCGCCGCCAACCCGGTGCTCACCGCGCTGCGCGACCACTGCGGGGAGAGCGCCCAGCTCTACCGCCGCCAGGGCGACCAGCGCATCTGCGTGGCTGCCGCCGAGCGCCCGATGGGCCTGCGGGACTCGATCCCCGTCGGGGCCACCCTGACGATGCACGCCGGATCGGCCGCGCAGATCCTGCTGGCGTGGGAGGAGCCCGACCGGCTGCACCGCGGGCTGCAGGGGGCGAAGTTCACCGCGACCATCCTGTCCGGGGTCCGGCGCCGCGGCTGGGCGCAGTCGGTGTCCGAGCGCGAGGCCGGCGTCGCGTCGGTGTCGGCGCCGGTGCGGGGACCGTCCGGCCGCGTGGTCGCGGCCGTGTCGATCTCCGGCCCGGTCGAGCGCCTCGGCCGTCAGCCGGGCCGCCTGCACGCCGCCGCGGTCGTCGCCGCCGCGAACCGCCTCACCGAGGTCCTGCGCCGCACCTCGGAGTAGTCGACGTCCCGTCCCCCCGTCCCCCGTCGCCGACGACGCCGACTCCGCCCACGAGGGGTCCCGCACACCGCGGGACCCCTCGCCTGCGTCCGGACCTCTCCTGGTCGCCGCCACCGCGGCCACCTCGCGGGGTCGATCTGCACCGGCATCCGGCCTACATCGACCCCACGAACGCGCGCGCCCGGACCGCCGGCCACGCCTGGGGTCGATCTGCACCGGCATGCGGCACAGATCCACCCCGTGACGGGCCCCCACGGCA
The DNA here is from genome assembly GCF_946885855.1 of uncultured Actinotalea sp. The sequence continues at coordinate 860 of NZ_CAMPHH010000070.1, forward strand.
CTGGAGGGCGGGGCGGGTCGCCGGGCGTCGCGACGGCTCTCGGGGCGCGGACAGCACGAAGGCCCGGTCGCTGGGCGACCGGGCCTTCGTGTGACGTACCCCCAAGGGGATTCGAACCCCTGTTACCGCCGTGAGAGGGCGGCGTCCTAGGCCACTAGACGATGGGGGCCTGGGCTGATCTCCACCCCGGAGGGCTTCGATCCGCTGAGTACCTTACACCATCTCCGCCGGCCCCTCGGCCACCCCTCCGATGGAGAGAAACCGCAGGTCAGCGAAGCGCTGGGGTACCAGGACTCGAACCTAGACTAAGTGAACCAGAATCACTCGTGCTGCCAATTACACCATACCCCATGGGGTACAACTCCCGGTCCCGAAGCCCCCTCAGGAGCCTCCGAACCGCTCGTCGTACCGCCGGGAGACACTACCCGACCGCGGGCACCGCTCCAAACCGGTGATCATGCCTCCGCGCCGACGGCCCGCCGCGCCCTGCACGCGCTGCCCGGCGCCCCGCCCGCGGGCGTGCGAGCATGCCGGACGTGACGACGACGCCGCCCTTCACGACCCGTCCGGAGCTCACGGGGACCACCGGCATGGTGACCTCGACCCACTGGCTCGCCTCCCAGTCCGGCATGGCCGTGCTCGAGCGCGGCGGCAACGCGTTCGACGCCGCGGTCGCGGCCGGGTTGGTGCTCCACGTCGTCGAGCCGCACCTCAACGGCTTCGCGGGGGACCTGCCGGTGATCGCCGCCACCGGCGCCACGGGCGAGCCCTTCGTGCTCTGCGGCCAGGGCACGGCCCCCGGCGCCGCCACCCCGGAGGTCTTCGCCGATCTCGATCTCGACCACGTCCCGGGGACCGGGCTGCTCGCCGCCGTCGTCCCCGGCGCCTTCGGCACCTGGATGGACATGCTCGCCCGCTACGGGACCTGGCGGGTGGCGGACGTCATGGCCTTCGCCGTCGGCTACGCCCGCGACGGCTTCCCGCTGCTGGCCCAGGCGTCGGCGACGATCGCCCGGGTGGCCGACCACTTCCGCGTGCACTGGCCCAGCTCCGCCGCCACCTACCTCCCGGATGGCGAGGTCCCGGCGCCGGGCAGCCGTCTGCGCCTGCCGGGTCTCGCGACCACGCTGGAGCGGATCGTCACCGAGGCGCAGGCCGCCGGGCCCGACCGTCTCGCGGAGATCGAGGGCGCTCGCCGGGCGTTCTACGAGGGCTTCGTCGCCGAGGAGATCGGCCGGTTCTGCGCCGGCCAGGAGGTCATGGACTCCTCGGGCCGGCCGCACCGGGGGCTGCTCACCGCCGACGACCTCGCGGGCTGGCGGGTCCGCGAGGAACGTCCGACCACGGTGGAGTTCGCCGGCAGGACCATCGCCAAGACCGGCCCCTGGGGGCAGGGGCCCGTGCTGCTGCAGCAGCTGCGGATGCTCGAGGGGATGGACCTCGAGGACACACGGCCCGGCAGTGCCGAGCTCGTGCACGCCGTCATGGAGACGGCGAAGCTCGCGTACGCCGACCGCGACCACTGGTACGCCGACCCCGACCACGCCGACGTCCCGCTGGACGCCCTCCTGTCGGCCGGGTACGCCGCGGAGCGCCGGGCGCTCGTGGGGCCGACGGCGTCGGACGAGCAGCGCCCCGGCTCCCCCGGCGGCCGCGCGCCGCGAGGACTGCCGGCCGCCGTCGTCGACCGGGTGCACCGCGCCCTCGCCGCAGCGGCCGACGACGGCGCCGCGGCCGGCGGACCGCGCTCGTCCCGCGCGGCCGGCGTCGGCGAGCCGACGTTCGGCACGGACCCCGGAGTGCGGTCGGACGGCTCCGCGCGCGGCGACACGTGCCACCTGGACGTCGTCGACCGGTGGGGCAACATCGTCTCGGCGACCCCCAGCGGGGCGTGGCTGCAGTCCTCCCCCGTCGTCCCCGCGCTCGGCATCCCGCTGCCCACCCGCGCGCAGATGTTCTGGGTCGAGCCCGGCCTGCCCGGCTCGATCGCCCCGCACAAGCGGCCGCGGACGACGCTGAGCCCGACGCTCGTGCTCCGCGACGGGCGCCCCGAGATCGCGTGCGGCACGCCGGGCGGTGACCAGCAGGACCAGTGGCAGGTGCCGCTCCTGCTCAACCACCTCGTCTACGGGATGGGCCTGCAGGAGGCGATCGACGCCCCGACCTGGCACACCACGCACCTGATCTCCTCCTTCGACCCGCGCGACCTCGACCCGATGGGCGTCACGGCGGAGGACAGGCTCGGACCGGAGGTGCTCGACGAGCTGCGCCGGCGCGGGCACCGCGTCACGGTCTCGGGTCCGTGGTCGCTCGGGCGGCTGAGCGCCGTCGCGATCGGGCGGGACGGCATGCTGCACGGGGCGGCCACGCCCCGCGGGATGCAGGGCTACGCCGTGGGCCGCTGAGCCCCGCGCCGTCCGGTGGCGGGCCCGCGCGCCGTCAGCCGGGCGTCGCCGTGCACCGTGCGGCACGCGGTCTCTCGTCAGCCGCCAGGAAGCACCCGGTAGCGGACGCAGGCGAAGTCACGGTTGCGCTCGACGTCCAGGAGCTCCAGCTCCAGCTCCCGCGGCAGCAGCGGTGACCCGGCGCCCAGGGTGACCGGTGCGTACTGCACCCACACCTCGTCGAGCAGCCCGGCGTCCGCGAACTGCCCCGCGACGTCGCCGCCGCCCACCACCCACACGTCGCGGCCGCCCGCCGCCTCGGCCATCTGCCGGTGGACGTCCTGGACCGGTGCCTGTGTCGGCGTGATGGAGGGGTGGACGGCCTCGACCATCCGGTGCGTGAGGACCCACGAGGGGATCCGGTACGGCCAGGTCCGGTCCTCGTCCAGACCGTTCGCCAGCAACCAGCGATAGGTGCCCGCGCCCATGGCCAGCGCCCCGACGCCCGCCATGAAGTCGTCGTGCCCCATCGGTCCGCGGGGGTCGACGTCCCGTTCCAGCAGCCACGCCAGGGAGTGCTCGGGCGTCGCGATGAAGCCGTCGACGCTCGAGGCCGTGTAGTAGATCGTCGCCATGCGGCGACCGTAACCGGACCCTCCGACACGGCGCCGCTCGTCGCGAGGCGCGCTCGGCTCAGACCGCGCCGTCGACGCCCAGCACCCTGGGCAGCTCCTCCAGCGTGGTCACGACGCGCACGCCCGCGGCCCGCGCGGCGGCCAGGTCCTCCGGCGGCACGGCCACGCGGCGCGGCCCGGGCCGGTCGACCCACACGCCGACCAGACCCGCGGCGACCGCGCCGACGGCGTCGACGTCGAGCTCGTCCCCCACGTAGGCGGTGCGCGCCGGTTCCGTGCCGAGGCGCCGGCACGCCTCGAGGAAGACCTCCGGGGCGGGCTTGCCCACGCCCAGGGTGTCGACCCCGACGAGGACCTCGACGCGGTCGGCCAGACCCACCCGTCGGAGCTTCTCCGTCTGGTACCCCACTCCGGCGTTGGACAGCGCGCCGACGGCGAAGCCGTGCCCGAGCAGCCGGTCCACGGCCTCCGAGGCCTCCTCGTGCGCCGCCCAGGCGCCGGCGAAGCCCTCCTCGAAGAGCGCGTCCCACCGGGCGTACGCCGCATCGTCCAGCGGTTCGCCGCCGAACACGCGCTGGAGCTCGTTCGCGCGCGCGAACCGCTGGTCGCGGTAACCGATCTCGCCGCGGGTGTAGCGGCGGTAGTGGTCGCCGGAGTCCGCGCGCCACACCTGGAGCATCTCCGGGTGCCGTTCCGCGGTCACGTGCGGCAGGAAGGTCGACGCCGCCGCGGTGAGCGCCACCGCGAACGCGCCGCGGGTGTCCACGAGCGTGTCGTCGATGTCGAGCAGGACGCCGTCGACGGCGCGCCCGTCCACCTCAGGCCTCTCGGCCGTCACAGCGTGCCGCGCAGCGCCCGCATCCGGGCGAGCGTGGAGTCCTTGCCGAGGATCTCCAGGGACTCGAACAGCGGCGGGGACACCCGCCGGCCGGACACGGCCACGCGCAGCGGCGTGAACGCGAACCGCGGCTTGATGCCGAGCCCGTCCACGAGCGCCGTCGTCAGCGCGTCCTGCACGGCCGCGGTGGTGAACCCATCGACGGGCAGCGGCTCCAGGGCCGCCACCGCGGCGTCGAGCACCGCACCCGAGTCCTCCCGCAGGGCCGTGCGGGCGTCGTCCTCGACGACCAGCTCGCCGTCGGCGCGCAGCAGGAAGCCGAGCATCCCGACCGACTCGCCCAGCAGCGTCATGCGCTCCTGGACCAGGGGCGCCCCCGCGTCCAGCACCGCCTGCTCGTCCTCCCGCAGGTCCGAATAGGCGCGGGCCGATACCAGGCCGGCGTCGTGCAGGTACGGCACGAGCCGGTCCCGGAAGTCCAGCGGCTCCAGCAGCCGTACGTGCGCGGCGTTGATCGCCTCGGCCTTCTTGAGGTCGAAGCGCGCGGGGTTCGGCAGGACGTCGGCGACGTCGAAGGCCCCGACCATCTCCTCGACCGTGAAGATGTCGCGGTCCGGCGCGATCGACCAGCCCAGCAGCGCGAGGTAGTTGAGCAGTCCCTCGGGCACGAAGCCCCGCTCGCGGTGCAGGAAGAGGTTGGACTCCGGGTCCCGCTTGGAGAGCTTCTTGTTGCCCTCGCCCATGACGTACGGCAGGTGGCCGTACACCGGCTCCACGGACGCGATGCCCAGCGCCAGGAGCGCGCGGAAGAGCACGACCTGACGGGGGGTGGAGGACAGCAGGTCCTCCCCGCGCAGCACGTGGGTGATCCCCATGAGGGCGTCGTCGACCGGGTTCGTCAGCGTGTACAGCGGCTGGCCGTTGCCGCGGACGATGACGTAGTCCGGCACCGAGCCCGCCTTGAAGGTGAGCTCCCCGCGCACGAGGTCGGTGAAGACGACGTCGTCCTCGGGCATCCGGATCCGCAGCACCGGCTCGCGCCCCTCGGCGCGGTACGCGGCCTTCTGCTCCTCGGTGAGGTCGCGGTCGAAGCCGTCGTAGCCCAGCTTGGGGTCGCGGCCCGCGGCGCGGTGCCGCTCCTCGACCTCCTCCGGGGTGGAGAAGGACTCGTAGGCATGGCCGGCCTCGAGGAGGCGGCGCGCCACGTCGGCGTAGAGGTCCAGCCGCTGGGACTGCCGGTACGGCTCGTGGGGACCGCCGACCTCGACGCCCTCGTCCCAGTCCAGGCCGAGCCACCGCAGGGCGTCGAGCAGCTGCGTGTAGCTCTCCTCGGAGTCGCGCTGGGTGTCCGTGTCCTCGATCCGGAACACGAAGGTGCCCCCGGTGTGCCGGGCGTACGCCCAGTTGAACAGCGCGGTCCGGATGAGGCCGACGTGCGGGGTGCCCGTCGGCGACGGGCAGAAGCGCACGCGCACGGCCGGGCCGGTCGCGGAGGAGGAGGGGGACGACGGCGTCGCGAGGTTCTCAGACATGGTGCGGCCAGCGTAGTGCGACGTCACCCGACCGGTCGGCGCGGCGCCGGGGCCGAGCGGCCTAGGTTGACGCCCATGTCGTGGGGGCGCGCGAGGGCGACGGTGGCCCTGGGGGTGGCCCTGGGCGTCGTCGGCGGCGCGCTCGGCGGGTGCGGCACCGCCCGGCCGCAGGCGCCCGCGCCACCGGGCGCCGACGACGCCCCGGCGACGGACCCCCACGACCTCCCCGCCGCGGAGGACCCCACGGCGCTCCTGCTGCGCGTGGACGTGGTCGGCGGCCTGTGCGCCGACGGCGAGGAGTGCCGGTCCGCGACGGTCGTGGACCGCCGGGGCGGCTGGGCCCACGTGGCCTGGGACGAGCGCACGACGACGGGAGAGCTGCCCGCCGCGCTGCTCGACGACGTCGTCGCCGCGAGCGACCCCGCCGCCGCGCGGGCGCTGGCCGCCGAGGCACCCACCCCGGCCGGGTGCGCGCGGGACCACGACGGGAGCGAGGTCGTCGTCGTCGTGCACCCTGGGGACCCCGACGAGGTGCAGCTGTCCACCTGCGAGCGCGACGTCTCCGGCTCGGAGCTGCTGCGCGTGGTGGCGGAGGTGCTCGCGGAGGTCAGTCCCGGCGGATGACCGGGTTGCGCAGCACGCCGATCTCCTCGACCTCGCACTCCACGACGTCGCCGTGCCGGATCGGCCCGACCCCTGCGGGCGTGCCCGTGAGGATGACGTCGCCGGGGAGCAGCGTGAAGACCTCGGAGATGTACGAGATCAGCGTCGCGACGTCGAAGACCAGGTCGCGCGTGCGCCCGTCCTGCGTCGTGGCGCCGTTGACCCGGCAGAGCACCGCGAGGTCGTCGACGTCGAGGCCGGGCACGACCCACGGCCCGAGCGGGCACGACCCGTCGAAGCCCTTGGCCCGGGTCCACTGGTCGTCCGCGCGCTGGATGTCGCGCGCCGTGACGTCGTTGGCGACGGTGTAGCCGAAGACGCGCGTCAGGGCCTGCTCGGGCGAGACGTCCTTGGTCACCTTGCCGATGACAACGGCCAGCTCGGCCTCGTGGTGGACGTCCTCGCTCCACGACGGCAGCACGATCGGGTCGTCCGGACCGATGACGCTCGTGTTGGGCTTGAGGAACAGCAGGGGGCTGGTCGGGACCTCGTTGCCGAGCTCCGCGGCGTGGTCGGCGTAGTTGCGCCCCACCCCGATCACCTTGGACCGCGGGATCACCGGCGCGAGGAGCCGCACGTCGTCGCGGTCGAGCGGGACCTGCTCGCCGGTCGGCTGAACCGGCATGTAGATCGGGTCGCCGGTGATGACGACGAGCTGCTCGCGACCGGGCTCGCCCTCGACGAGCGCGTAGCGGGGGTCGTCCCCTGTGGTGAACCTGGCGATACGCATGGCGGCAGCGTAGGCGGTGGGACGCGCCGCCGTAGGCTGCGCCGGGTGGGGACGCCGACCAGCGGGACCGCCCGGGCCACCGAGGTGCGACCCGGGCGCGGGCGCCTGGTCGGGGTCGACGCGACCCGCGGTCTGGCGGTGCTCGGCATGTTCGCCGCGCACGTCGGCTCCGCGGGGCCGGACTTCTGGTCCGGCACCGGCTGGCTCCAGGTCGCCGACGGCCGGTCCGCCGCCACCTTCGCGCTGCTCGCCGGGCTCTCCGCGGCCCTGCTGAGCCGCGGACCCGGATCGACCCGGACCGCCACGGGGCCGGACCTGGCCGCCGCCCGGGTGCGGATCGTCGTCCGCGCCGCCCTCCTCCTGCCGATCGGGGCCTTCCTCATCACGCTCGGCACGCCCGTGGCCGTGATCCTGCCCGCCTACGCCGTGATGTTCGCGCTGCTCACGCCGTTCCTGCGGGTTCGGCCCGCGTGGCTGCTCGCGGTGGCGGGCGGCGTCGTCGTCGTCGGACCGCCCGTCGTGCTCACCGGACGCGCCCTGCTGCGCCGCCCCGACGGCACCCTGTCCTGGCTCCCCGACGTGCTCGTCGGGGAGCACTACCCGGTCCTCGTGTGGTTCGCGTACCTGCTCGTCGGCCTGGCCGTCGGCCGGCAGGACCTGGCCTCGCCGACGACGGCGCGCCGGCTCGCCGTCGCCGGGGCCGTCGCCCTGGTCGCGGGCTACGGCACCGCGGTGCTCGCCCTCCGGGTGCTGCCCGCCGACGCCATGGTGGCGCGGGCGCTGCTGACCGCGGAGCCGCACGCGGACACCCTGCCCGAGGTCGTCGGCAACGTCGGCGTGACCCTGCTCGTCCTCACGGCCCTGCTCGCGCTCGGCCGGCACGCGCCCCTGCTCCTCGCGCCCCTCGCGGCGACCGGGGCGCTCGCGCTGACGGCCTACGTCGTGCACGTCGTCGCGATCGCGGCGCTCGGCGACGACGCCGTGTGGGGACCCAGCAGCACGGACCTCGTCGCGTTCGTGCTCGTCACCCTCGTGGCGACGACCACCTGGCGCGCCCTGCTCGGACGCGGCCCGCTGGAGTGGGTCCTCCACCGCGCCTCGACGGCGGTCGCGACCGCTCACGCGGCCGCGCGGGAAGAGGCGGTCAGACCCGGGCGATGAGCTCGCCGTGGAGGACGGCGAACCAGCCGGCCGGGGCCTCGCCCCACTCCCGCCACGCCTCCGCGAGGGCCTCGAGCGCGACGTCGTCGGCCAGGCCCGCGGCGAGCGCACGCTCGGCGAAGCCGGAGGAGGTGACCCTCTCCGCCCAGGTACCCGCCCACCACGCCCGGTCCTCCGGCGTCGCGAAGCACCACGCGGACGCGCCCGGCGTCAGCCGTCCCGGGTCGTAGCCGGCCTCGAGCGCCCAGTGCAGGAGCCGACGGCCGGCGTCGGCCTCGGTCCCGTGGGCGTCGGTGACCTCGTGGTACAGCGCCAGCCATTCGTCCAGGCCCGGCGACTCCGGGAACCACGTCGTCGCGGCGTAGTCCGCGTCGCGCACCGCCACGATCCCGCCCCGGCGCGTCACCCGGCGCATCTCGCGCAGGGCGGCCACGGGGTCGGTCAGGTGCTGGAGCACCTGGTGGGCGTGGACGACGTCGAACGTCGCGTCGTCGAAGGGCAGGGCATGCACGTCCGCGACCTGCACGACGAGGTTCGGGACGTCGGCGTCGGCGGCCGCCGCGCGGGCCAGGTCGACGGCGGCCTGCGCCTGGTCGACCGCGACCACCTCGCCGGGGCTCACCGCCCGCGCCAGGTCCACGGAGATGCTGCCGGGACCGCAACCGACGTCGAGCAGCCGCTGCCCTGGCTCGAGCAGGGGCAGCAGGTACGCGGCCGACGTCGCGGCGGTCCGGCGCGCGTGCGACCGCACCACGCTGCGGTGGTGACCGTGGGTGTAGACGTCGGCGCTCACGGGTCCAGTCAGTCAGAGCCGGCCGCCCGTATCAACGCACGGGACGAGATGTCTCGCTCAGCGGACGGCGGTGGGCACCGTCGCCCGCGTGGCCTCGACCCCCCGGTTCGCCAGCGCGTCGGCCCGCTCGTTGCCCGGGTCCCCGGCATGGCCCTTGACCCACACCCAGCGGACCTCGTGCCGCGCGACCTCCAGGTCCAGCGTCTCCCACAGCTCGCGGTTCTTGACCGGCTTGCGCTCCCCCGTGAGCCAGCCGTTGCGCTTCCAGCCGGCCATCCAGCGGGTGATGCCGTGCATGACGTAGGTGGAGTCCACGTGCAGCGTGACCGCGCACGGGCGGTTGAGCGCGCGCAGCGCCTCGATGACCGCGCTGAGCTCCATGCGGTTGTTCGTCGTGGCCGGCTCGCCGCCGAACAGCTCCCGCTCGTGCGACCCGGAGCGCAGCAGCGCTCCCCAGCCGCCGGGGCCGGGGTTGCCCTTGCACGCGCCGTCGGTCCAGATCTCCACGGCCGGCCGGGCGCCGGCCGACCCGGCCGACGACGGCGTGGACCCGGGTCGGGTGGACGGGGCGCTCGGCACGGCGACCACCCTACGGCCGGCTCACGGCCACACGAGCTCGCGGGACCAGCCGCCCCCGGCGCGCCGGTAGACCACGCGCTGGTGGGCGCGGGTGCCGGCGCCCTGCCAGAGCTCGACCTCCTCCGGCACGACGGCGTGGACCACCCAGTCCGCCAGGACCGCGTCGGGCGCGGCGTGGACGTCCGCGAGCGCGGTGCGCAGCGCGGCGTGCAGCGTCGGGATGTCGGGCAGCGGCTCGCCCGGCCGAGTCGCGAACGCCGCGGCCCGTGACGCCGGCGAGCGCGCCAGGAAGTCCGCCGCGCACGCCTGGGCGTCCAGGGCCACGGCCGTGCCGGTGATCCGCACCTGCCGCCCGAGCGGCTGCCAGTAGAAGGACAGCGCCACGGCCGGATTGACCGCCAGGTCGCGTGCCTTGCGGCTGCGCCGGTCGGTGGCGAAGACCCACCGGCCCTCGTCGTCGACGTCCTTGAGCACGACGACGCGCGAGGAGGGACGGCCCGCGGCATCGGCCGTGGCCACCGTCACCGCCTGGGGCTCGGGCACGCCCGCCTCGACCGCCTCGGCGAACCAGCCCAGGAACGCCGCCACCGGGTCGAGCGGCAACGCGTCCGGGTCCAGCTCGGGCAGGTCGCCCGCGAGCGCGGGCAGACGGCGCATCCGCGCACGAAGATCGGCACCGAGGTCCGAGGCGGCCGGTGCGGTCCGATCCGGCGTGGCTACGGACGTCGCCTCGTCCTCGGGGTGCGGCATGGCCCGACCGTATCCGAGACCTTCGTCGGTGGACGCCGGCGCCCGCCCGGGTTCATCGTGGAGGACGGGGGTGGTGACGATGCGGTTCACCGGGCGGGACCCCGGCGAGACCTTCACCGACCGCGACGACGCCGGGCGTCGGCTCGCCGCACGCCTGCAGCACCTGCACGGTGAGGACCTCGTCGTCCTCGGCCTGCCGCGGGGCGGCGTCCCCGTCGCGGCGCGCGTCGCCGAGGCGCTCGGGGCCCCGCTGGACGTCGTCGTCGTCCGCAAGCTCGGGGTGCCGTGGCAGCCGGAGCTGGCGATGGGGGCCCTCGGCGAGGAGGGCGTCCTCGTGCTCGACGAGGAGGTCCTCGGCTCCACCCGGCTCGAGGAGGAGGACGTCGAGCGGGTGGCGGAGCGGGAGCGGGCCGAGCTGGACCGCCGCACGGCCCGGTTCCGCGGCGACCGGTCGCGCGTGCCCGTGGCGGGGCGGACCGCCGTCGTCGTCGACGACGGCATCGCGACCGGGTCCACCGCGCGGGCGGCGTGCCAGGTCGTTCGCGCCCACGGTGCCGCGCGGGTGGTCCTCGCGGTGCCCGTGGCCCCCGCGGGGTGGGAGCAGCGCATGGCGGGCGTCGCGGACGAGCTCGTGGCCGTCGCAGCCCCGCGCGCGTTCCTCGCGATCGGGGAGTTCTACGACGACTTCCGGCAGACCACCGACGAGGAGGTCCTCGCCTGCCTCGAGGCCGCGCGGGCGCGGGACACGTCGGCGCGGGACGGGTCGGCGCGGGAGGGCGCGGCCGCACGCGAGACCCTGCGCATCCCCGCCGACGGCGTCGAGCTCGTCGCGGACCTCGCGCTGCCCGCCGGCGCCCGCGGCCTCGTCGTCTTCGCGCACGGCTCCGGCAGCAGCCGGCACAGCCCGCGCAACCGCTCCGTCGCCGAGGTGCTCCAGGAGGCCGGGCTGGGCACGCTGCTGCTGGACCTCCTCGCCCCGGCGGAGGAGGGCGACCGCGCCCTCGTCTTCGACGTCGAGCTGCTCGCCGAGCGGCTGAACGCGGTGCTGCGGCACGTCACCACGCTCCCGGCGACCGCGGGCCTGCCCCTCGGGCTGTTCGGGGCGAGCACCGGTGCGGCCGCGGCCCTCATCGCCGCGGCGGCGCCGTCCTCGCCGGTGGCGGCGGTCGTCTCCCGCGGCGGACGGCCCGACCTCGCGGCGCTGCGCCTGCCGGCGGTGAGGGCACCGACGCTCCTCGTCGTCGGGGGCGACGACGTCGTGGTGCTCGACCTCAACGAGCGCGCGCTGCGGATGCTGCGGTGCGAGTCCCGGCTCGTCGTCGTCCCCGGCGCGACCCACCTGTTCGAGGAGGAGGGCACGCTCGCCGCCGCGGCCGGGGCCGCTCGGGACTGGTTCGTCGAGCACCTCGCCCCGCCCGCGGGGTGAGCACGGAGACCGAGGTCGTGAGGACCGCGCCATGAGGATCGCGCTGCTGGGCGACACCATGCTGGGCCGCGGAGTCGGCGACCGGATCCGCGAGGAGGGTCCGGCGGGGCTCGTCGCCGACGACGTCCGCGAGGTGCTCGCGGAGGCGGACCTCGTCGTCGCGAACCTCGAGTGCGCGATCTCGGAGCGCGGCGAGCGGTGGCCGGACCCGCGCAAGCCGTTCTTCTTCCGCGCTCCCCCGGCGGCCGTCGAGGTGCTGCGCGACCTCCGGGTCTCGTGCGTCACGCTCGCCAACGACCACGCGCTCGACGACGGCCCCGACGCGCTGCTGGACACCGTCGACCACGTGCGCCGCCCCGGGATCGCCGTCGTCGGCGCCGGCCCCGACGTGCACAGCGCCCGGGCGCCGGCGGTCCTGACCGCGGACGGCCTGCGCGTGGCGGTCCTGGGCGTCGCGGACCACCCGGCGGAGTACGCCGCGAACGGCGGCCCCGGGACCGCGTACGCCGACCTCGCGCACGGCGTGCCGCAGTGGTTGCTGCGCGACGTGCAGGGGGCCGACGCCGACGTCGTCCTCGTCACCCCGCACTGGGGACCGAACTTCGTCACCGAGCCCGTCCCCGCGGTCCGGCGGGCCGCGGGCCTGCTGCTGGACGCCGGGGCGACCCTGGTCGCGGGGCACTCGGCGCACGTCTTCCACGGCGTCGGCGAGCGCGTGCTGTTCGACCTCGGCGAGGCGCTGGACGACTACGCGGTCGACCCCGTGCGCCGCAACGACCTCGGGCTGCTGGCGGTGGTCGTCCTCGACGGTCCCGTGCCCGTCCGCGTCGAGGCCGTGCCGCTGCGGATCGAGCACGGCCGCACCCGCCGGGCGACCGGTGACGACGCCGCGTGGGTCGCCGAGCGGTTCGCCGCCGCGTGCGCGGACCTCGGCACCCCTGTCCGGCCGGGTCGTGACCGCCTCGTCGTCGACTGGGCGCCGGACGCGCGGCCCCGCCGCCGTACCCTGACGCTGTGACGCCCGGCTCCTCCCCCGCTCCCGCGGTCGACAGGATCGGCGGCGGCAGCACCGTGGCCGGTCCCGGGGCCGGCGGCACGGGCGCCCACCCCCCGGCGCGGACCCTGCCCGCCGCCACGTGGCAGCGGCTGGCCGCGGA
>NZ_CAMPHH010000071.1 GCF_946885855.1 uncultured Actinotalea sp.
CCGGTGCCGACCCGAGGCAGACCCGAGGCAGACCCGAGGCAGACCCGAGGCAGACGCGAGGCAGACCCGGTGCCGACCCGTGGCGACCGGTGCGGACCAGGTCCCCGCCCGGTGTGGACCGCGGGGGGTGGCACGAGGCGGCGCCGGCGCCGCGAGCAGGCAGGGGTCGACGTCCGGTACGCTTGCCGCTGCGCCCGGGTCATCCGGGTGACATCGCACGCCATCTTCCCGCCCGGTACCCTCGGGGGCCGCGCGGGGGCGAGCACCGACGACGGTCCGGGCCCACGCCAGTGGGCACGGTGTCGGGGCCGCGTGGCGTCAGGGGTGACCGGCACCGGGCCGGCCACCGACAACCGGATCGCGGGATGCGACTCGTCGCGTGCCCGCCTGCATTCGCGCCGCCCGCAGCCGGGCGGCGCCGGAAGGACGTGCCATGGCCGTCGTGACCATGCGCCAGCTGCTCGAGAGCGGCGTCCACTTCGGGCACCAGACCCGCCGGTGGAACCCCAAGATGAAGCGGTTCATCTTCACCGAGCGCAACGGCATCTACATCGTCGACCTGCAGCAGTCGCTGTCGTACATCGACCGCGCGTACGAGTTCGTCAAGGAGACCGTCGCGCACGGCGGGACGATCCTCTTCGTCGGGACCAAGAAGCAGGCGCAGGAGCCGGTGGCCGAGCAGGCCGCCCGCGTGGGGATGCCCTACGTCAACCAGCGCTGGCTGGGCGGCATGCTCACCAACTTCACCACGGTGAACAAGCGCCTCCAGCGCCTCAAGGAGCTCGAGGAGATCGACTTCGAGGACGTGGCCGGTAGCGGCTACACCAAGAAGGAGCTGCTCATCATGCGTCGCGAGCGCGACAAGCTCGCCAAGACGCTGGGCGGCATCCGCGACATGGCGAAGGTGCCGTCGGCGATCTGGGTCGTCGACACCAACAAGGAGCACCTCGCTGTCGACGAGGCGCGCAAGCTCGGCATCCCGGTCGTGGCGATCCTCGACACGAACTGCGACCCGGACCTGGTGGACTACCAGATCCCGGGCAACGACGACGCGATCCGTGCGGTCACGCTGCTGACGCGCGTCATCGCGGACGCCGCCGCGGAGGGCCTCATCGCCCGTCACTCCGGCCGCCAGGCCGCGAGCGAGGGTGCGGACGCCGCCGCGGAGCCCCTGGCCGAGTGGGAGCGCGAGCTCCTGGCGGGCGCCGGGGACGCGGGCGCCGAGGTGCACACCGAGCCCAAGGCGGCGGAGGGGACGCCGGCCACGGCCGACGACCTGCCCGCCACGGCCGAGGCCGCGGCGGCCGAGGACGAGAGCCCGGTGGACGCCATCGGCACCACCGCCGGCGACGACGCGTCGACGGGTCAGGACGCGGCGCCGGCCGCCGAGGCCGCTGGTGCCTCGGAGCCCACCGCCGAGGACACCGCCTCCGCCTGATCCTCGCAACCGACATGGCCCGACCGGCCGCCACCCGGCCGGTCGGGCCCTCCTGAGCCGACCGACAGAGGGGCACGAACCCATGGCGAACTACACCGCCGCAGACATCAAGGCACTCCGCGAGCGCACCGGCGCCGGCATGCTCGACGTCAAGAAGGCGCTCGACGAGGCGAACGGCGACGCCGAGAAGGCGCTCGAGATCATCCGCGTCAAGGGTCTCAAGGGCGTCAGCAAGCGCGAGGGCCGGGCCGCCTCCGACGGCCTCGTCGCCGCGCACGTGGCTGACGACGCCGCCGGGCAGACCGGCGTCCTCATCGAGCTGAACTCCGAGACGGACTTCGTCGCGAAGAACGGCACCTTCCTCGCCCTGGCGGACAAGGTGCTCGCGGCCGCCGTGGCGAACGGCACGGAGGACGTCGCGGCGATCCTGGCCGCGGACGCGGACGGCCGGACCGTCCAGGAGACCATCGACGAGACCGCCGCCACGCTCGGCGAGAAGGTCGTGCTGCGCCGCGTGGCGCGGGTGTCGGCCGAGAAGGTCGCCGTCTACCTGCACAAGGTCAACAAGGACCTCCCGCCGCAGGTCGGCGTGCTCGTCGGCAGCGACGCGGCCGGCGCAGAGGTCGCCCGTGACGTCGCGATGCACATCGCCGCGTACTCGCCGGCCTACCTCACGCGCGACGACGTGCCGGCCGAGACGGTCGAGTCGGAGCGTCGGATCGCCGAGGAGACCTCGCGCAACGAGGGCAAGCCCGAGGCGGCCCTGCCCAAGATCGTCGAGGGTCGCCTCAACGGCTTCTTCAAGGAGTCGGTCCTGGTCGACCAGGCCTTCGCGAAGGACCCGAAGAAGTCCGTCGGCCAGGTGCTGTCCGAGGTGGGCGGCACGGTCACCGGGTTCGCGCGGTTCCGCGTCGGCGCCTGAGCAGAACCTGTAGCGTCAGACGGCGGCTCCGGTCCCTCGGGCCGGAGCCGCCGTCGTGCACCCGGGGGCGTCGCCGCGCCGGCCCCGGGCGAGGCCCGCACCGCGACGGCACCGCAGAGGGACTCCCGGGAGGCAGCGTGACCGACGACCAGACCGGACGGCAGGAGCCCGCGGACGACGGCCAGGCAGCCGCCGTCGGAGTGTCGGGCCCCGCGCGGCGGGTGCTCCTGAAGCTCTCGGGGGAGACCTTCGGAGGCGGCGGCATCGGTCTCGCCCCCGACGTGGTCCAGCGCATCGCCGGCGAGATCGCGGCGGCGGTCCGGGCGGGCGTGCAGGTCGCGATCGTCGTCGGCGGCGGCAACTTCTTCCGCGGCGCGGAGCTGTCCCAGCGCGGCCTGGACCGGGCCCGCGCGGATTACATGGGCATGCTGGGCACGGTGATGAACTGCCTCGCGCTCCAGGACTTCCTCGAGCAGGCCGGCGTGAGCACCCGGGTCCAGACGGCCATCACGATGGGCCAGGTCGCCGAGCCCTACATCCCGCTCAAGGCCATCCGCCACATGGAGAAGGGCCGCGTCGTCATCTTCGGGGCGGGCGCGGGCATGCCGTTCTTCTCGACCGACACCGTCTCGGTGCAGCGGGCCCTGGAGACGCACTGCGACGAGGTCCTCATGGGCAAGAACGGCGTCGACGGGGTGTACTCGGCGGATCCGAGGACCGATCCCTCCGCCGTCCGCCTCGACGAGCTGACCTACACGGAGGCGCTCGTGCAGGGGCTCGAGGTCATGGACGCCACGGCGCTGTCGCTGTGCCGGGACAACGGCGTCCGGATGCGGGTCTTCGGCATGGAGGAGATCGGCAACGTCACCCGCGCGCTGCGGGGTGAGAGGATCGGCACGCTGCTGACGGCGGGCTGAGGCGCAGCAGACCCGGGGACACGGACGGCAGACCGACGAGAACGAAGGAGCACCGGTGATCGACGACACCCTCCTCGAGGCCGAGGAGAAGATGGACAAGGCCATCGAGGTCGCCAAGGAGGACATGGCGACCATCCGGACCGGCCGTGCGAACCCGGCGATGTTCCAGAAGATCGTCGTGGAGTACTACGGCTCCCCGACCCCGCTGCAGCAGCTCGCCTCCTTCACGACGCCGGAGGCGCGCACGATCCTCGTCTCCCCGTTCGACGCGTCGTCGCTCGGCGCCATCGAGCGTGCGCTGCGCGACT
Source organism: uncultured Actinotalea sp. (assembly GCF_946885855.1). The sequence continues at coordinate 3,586 of NZ_CAMPHH010000071.1, forward strand.
CCGACCTCGGCGTGAACCCCAGCAACGACGGCCGGATCATCCGGGTCGTGCTGCCGCAGCTCACCGAGGAGCGCCGCAAGGACTACGTCAAGCTCGCCCGGCACAAGGCCGAGGAGGCGCGCGTCGCCGTGCGCAACGTCCGCCGGCGTGCCAAGGAGGAGCTGGACCGCATCGTCAAGGACGGTGAGGCCGGTGAGGACGAGGTCACGCGCGCCGAGAAGGAGCTGGAGGCGCTGACCAAGCGTCACGTCGAGGCGATCGACCAGGTCCTCGCGCACAAGGAGAGCGAGCTGCTCGAGGTCTGATGACGGAGGTGGTGGGGACGCAGACGGTGGCGGGTGGCGGCCGCACCTCCCGGGCCGGTCGCGACCTGCCCCGGGCGGTCGCGGTCGGGCTCGGGCTGCTCGCCGTCGTCCTCGTGTCCCTGCTGTGGCGCAAGGAGCTCTTCGTCCTGGTCGCCGTCCTCGCCTGCGGCGCGGCGCTGTGGGAGCTCGCGCAGGCGTTCTCGCGCCGCCACCTGCACCTGCCGGTGCTGCCCGTCCTGGTGGGCAGCACCGGGATCCTCGTCTCGGCGTACGTCGCCGGTGCCGAGGCGATGTTCGTGGCGTTCCTGCTCACGGCGGGTGGCGTCGTCGTCTGGCGGGTCCTCGACGGCAGCGGGACGCCCGCCCTGCGGGACGCCGCCTCCGGGACCTTCGCCCTCGCCTACGTGCCCCTCATGGGGGGCTTCGTCATGCTCATGCTGGCCGAGGCGGACGGACCGGCCCGGGTCCTCCTCTTCGTGCTGCTCGCCGTCGCCAGCGACACGGGTGGGTACGTCGCGGGCGTGCTGGCGGGTCGTCACCCGCTCGCCCCGTCCGTCAGCCCGAAGAAGTCCTGGGAGGGGCTCGCCGGCTCCCTGGTCCTCGCCGGCGCGGTGGGCGGCGTGGGGCTCTGGCTGGCCTTCGACGCCTCGCCGGTGCTCGGCGTGGTGCTCGGCGTCGCCGCGGTGCTGACCGCGACCCTCGGCGACCTCGCCGAGTCGCTCCTCAAGCGCGATCTCGAGCTCAAGGACATGGGCTCGCTCCTCCCGGGGCACGGCGGGGTGCTCGACCGCCTGGACTCCCTCCTGCTGACCGCACCGCTCGTGCACACTGTGCTGCTCGTGGCCCTGCCGGCCGTGGGCGACTGAGACGAAGGACGCTGCTGCCCGTGACCGAGGTCCGACCCTCCGCCGAGGGACGTGCGCCGCTGGCGCTGACGATGACGCCCGCGCGGCGCGGCAAGCCGCCGCGCCACCTCGCCGACCTCGCTCCGGCCGAGCGGGCCGAGGCGGTCGCGGCGCTGGGGGAGAAGCCCTTCCGGGCCAAGCAGCTCGCGACGCACTACTTCACACACCTCTCGGCCGACGCGGCCGAGATGACCGACCTGCCCCAGGCCACCCGGGACCAGCTCGTCGCCGGGCTCCTGCCCCCGCTGCTGCGGCCCGTGCGCACCCTCGAGGCGGACGCCGGGGCCACCGTCAAGACGCTGTGGAGCCTCTTCGACGGGGTCAAGGTGGAGTCCGTCCTCATGCGCTACCCCGGCCGCGCCACCCTGTGCGTCTCGAGCCAGGCCGGCTGCGGCATGGCGTGCCCCTTCTGCGCGACCGGTCAGCAGGGCCTGACGCGGAACCTCTCCACCGCGGAGATCGTCGAGCAGGTGCGCCATGCCGCGCGCGCCCTGCGTCACGGCGAGGTGGCCGGCGGCCCCGGGCGGCTCACCAACGTCGTCTTCATGGGCATGGGCGAGCCGCTCGCGAACTACCGCACCGTGATCGACGCGGTCCGGCGCTTCGTCGCCCCCGCTCCTGACGGGCTGGGGCTCTCGGCCCGGAACGTCACGGTGTCGACCGTCGGGCTCGTCCCCGCGATCGACAAGCTCGCCGCGACCGGGATCCCCGTCACCCTCGCCCTGTCCCTCCACGCGCCGGACGACGAGCTGCGCAGCGAGCTGGTGCCGATCAACACGCGGTGGACGGTCGACGAGGCCCTCGACGCCGCGCGCCGGTACTTCGAGGTGACCGGGCGGCGTGTCAGCATCGAGTACGCCCTCATCAAGGACATGAACGACCACGCCTGGCGTGCGGACCTCCTCGGTCAGAAGCTGACGGAGCGGGGACGCGGCTGGGTCCACGTCAACCCCATCCCCCTCAACCCCACGCCCGGCTCGATCTGGACCGCGAGCGACCCCGCCGTCGAGGCGGAGTTCGTGGCCCGGCTGCGCGCCCACGGCATCCCGACGACCGTGCGGGACACCCGCGGCAGCGACATCGACGGTGCGTGCGGCCAGCTCGCAGCGGAGGACCGATGAGCACCCTGTTCCGCACCGCCGGCCGGCTGCGGCCGGGCTACGACCCGGCGCAGGTCGACGACTTCTTCGACCGTGCCCGGAGCGTCTACGAGGGCAACGGTGCGGCGGACCCCCTGACGGCGCGGGACGTGCGGCTCACCGCCTTCGACCTCGTCCGGGGCGGGTACGCGACGGGACCCGTGGACGCGGCGATGGACCGGCTCGAGCGGGCGTTCGTGACGCGGCAACGGACCGACTACCTCAGCGCCCACGGTCAGCAGGCGTGGATGGACCACCTGGCCGGTCAGGCCCGCACGCTCTACGGTCGCCTGACGCGCCCGGACGGCGAGCGCTTCGCACCCGCCGGGCGTGGGCAGCAGGGCTACCTCCCCGAGGACGTCGACGCGCTCTGCCACCGGCTGGTGGACTACTTCGACAACGGCGCGAGCCTGACGTCGGAGGAGATCCGGTCCGTGACGTTCCGCCGGGCCCGGGGCGCCAAGGGGTACGGCGAGGCCGCCGTGGACGCCTTCTGCGACCGCGCGGTGGAGGTTCTGCTCGGCGTGGAGTGAGCGGGCCGGACGCCCGGGGGCGCGGCACCGGCCGGTCAGGTGCCGTCCTGGCGTGGGGGAGTGCCCTCGGCGGGGATCTCGCGGCCCAGCACGATCTCCTGGATCTGCAGGAGGCGCCGCTCGATCCGCGCCACGTCCTCGAGCTCGACGTCGCTCTCGTCGCCCGCCGTCCGGACGACGAGCGTCCCGCAGCCCAGGACGCGGTCCAGGACCGTGCGGCGGTAGCTCACCGAGTGCACCCGGTCGATGGGGATGTCCCGCCCCTCACGCGTGAGGACCCCGCGCCGGCTGATGAGCCGCTGGGTGGTCAGGGTGTCGGTCGAGGCGGCCCACACGAGGGTCGGCCACACCCCGGCGACCAGGACGACGGCGGCGGCGAGGCCCACCAGGGCCCACCGCTGCCAGGCGTGGTCCTCCGGTGAGGGCACGACCTGCACGAGCAGGAACCACAGCACCGCGGCGGTGAGGAGCGTGGCGAGCGCCGGCACGACGAGGCCCTTCCAGTGCGCGTGCGCCCGGAAGACGACGACCTCGTCGGCGGCGAGCATCGAGGGTTTGACCATGGTCGGATCCTCCCACCGGGCCGGGCTGAAGGGAATGTGCCGGGGGCGTGGCGCGACGGCCGGCCCCCGACGGCGAGCGCGGTGAGGGTGGCTGTGCTGCGACGGGTGCGGTGGACGGCGGACGGGCGCGTCCCCTCGACGGCCCGGACGCCACCTGCGACACAATGCCGCGGTGAGCCGCCACGAGTCCGTCCCCGCCGTCCAGCGCACCGTCGTCCTCCTCGGGTCCACCGGGTCCATCGGGACGCAGGCGGTCGACGTCCTGCGCGGCCACCCGGACCGGTTCCAGGTCGTCGGTCTCGCGGCCGGCGGCCGGGACCCCCGCCTCGTGGCCGAGCAGGTGGTGGAGCTCGGCGCCACCACGGTCGCGGTCGCGGACCCGGCGGCCGGGGTGGCCGTGCTGGAGGCCGTCACCCGGGTCGCCGCCGAACGCGGTGTGGCCGGCCTGGGCGTCGAGCTCCTCACCGGGCCGGACGCGGCCACGGAGCTGGCGGGCCGGGGGGCCGACGTCGTCCTCAACGGCATCACGGGATCGATCGGCCTCCGCCCGACGCTCGCGGCGCTCGAGGGCGGGAGCACGCTGGCCCTGGCGAACAAGGAGTCGCTCGTCGTCGGAGGTGCGCTGGTCCGGCGCGCGCAGCGCCGGGCCGACCAGATCGTGCCCGTGGACTCCGAGCACTCCGCGATCGCCCAGTGCCTGCGAGCGGGCCGCCGCCAGGAGGTCCGCCGGCTCGTGCTGACCGCGTCCGGCGGCCCCTTCCGGGGCCGCACGCGGGACGAGCTGAAGCCGGTCACGGCCCAGGAGGCCCTGGCCCACCCGACGTGGTCGATGGGGCCGGTCGTGACGGTGAACTCGGCGACGCTCATGAACAAGGGCCTGGAGCTCATCGAGGCCCACCTGCTCTTCGACGTGCCGGTGGAGGACATCGTCGTGGTGGTGCACCCGCAGTCCGTGGTGCACTCGATGGTGGAGATGGTCGACGGCTCGACCATCGCGCAGGCCTCGCCCCCGGACATGCGGCTGCCCATCGCGCTCGGCCTGTCGTGGCCGGACCGGCTGGACGCGGTCGCGCCGGCGTGCGACTGGTCCACGGCGACGAGCTGGACGTTCGAGCCGGTGGACGAGGACGCCTTCGGGGCGCTGCGGCTCGCGCGGGCCGCCGTCGGCGCGTCCGCGACGCACCCGGCGGTCCTCAACGCGGCGAACGAGGAGTGCGTCGCGGCCTTCCTCGAGGGCCGGATCGGCTTCCTCGACGTCGTCGACACGGTGGAACGGGTACTCGGCGAGCACACGGGGGCGCCCGGCGACGTCACGCTGGGGGACGTCCTGGACGCCGAGGCGTGGGCCCGCACCCGCGCGCACGAGGTCCTGGCCCGCCACTGACGGCGCTCGTGGTGGCCGGGAAGCGCCGCCCCGGGACGCGTCGGGCGCGCACCGGCCCGCGCACGCCTCAGCCCAGGAGCGGTCGGACCAGCCGCTCGGCCACGCTCGCCCGTCCTGTCAGCTCCTCCTCGCGGTCAGCGAGGGTCATGGCCCGCAGGCCGGCGTTGACCCCCAGCCACCGCAGGGGCTCCGGCTCCCACCGCGGCGAGCGGTGGCCGACCCAGGGCAGCCGCGTCAGCTCGGTGTCGCGCCCGGTCAGGAGGTCCGCGAGGGTGCGGCCGGCGAGGTTGGTCGTCGAGAGACCGTCCCCGACGTACCCGCCGGCCCACGCCAGCCCCGTGCGGCGGTCCCATCCCACCGAGGCGTGCCAGTCCCGCGCGATCGCCAGCGGGCCGCCCCACCGGTGGGTGACCCGGATGCCCGCAGCCGTCAGGACCGGGAACAGCTCGTGCAGCGTCCGCTCGAGGGCCGCGAAGACCCGGGGGTCGCGGTCGAAGGCCGGGCGCACGGCGCTGCGCCAGTGGTACGGCGCGCCGCGTCCCCCGAACGCGAGGCGGCCGTCCGCCGTCCGCTGCCCGTAGACGATGAGGTGCCGGTGGTCGGAGAAGGTCTCGCGCTCCCGCAGCCCGATGACGTCCCACACCGCCTCGGGCAGCGGCTCGGTCGCGATCATCAGCGAGTAGACGGGCACGACGGCGCGCCGGGCCCCGGCCAGCCGCGGCGTCCACGCCTCGGTGGCGCGGACCACCGACCGGCAGCGCACCGTGACGCGGGGGCCTCCGCCCGGTCCCGTCCGTCCGCCGCGGTCCTCGTCCCGGACCGCCTCGACGACGACCCGGCCGGGCTCCACGGACACCGCCCGGCTGCGCTCGGCGAGACGGACGCCGCGGGCCTCGAGCACACGGGCCAGGCCCCGGGTCAGCCGTGCGGGCTGGAGCGCGGCACAGTCCGGGACGTACGTGCCGCCCCGGACGTCGCTCGCGCCGAGCCGGGTGCGGGCCGCGTCGGCGTCGAGCAGGTCGACCTCGTCGCCCCACCGGGGACCATCCGCGGCCTCCGCCCGGGCGCGCCCCAGCTGCGGGCCGGACCGCGCCACGACGACCGTCCCGCCGTATGCGAGGTCGCAGTCGATCCCCTCGGCGGCGGCGACCCCGGCCACCTCGACCACGGTGTCCCGCATGACCGCCCGCATGGCGCGGGCCGCGGCCGGGCCGTGCGCGGCGGCGAGCGTCGTCGCGGAGGCGGGGAAGAGCGCGGAGCACCAGCCCCCGTTGCGTCCGCTCGCCCCGAAGCCGGCGACCTCCTGCTCGACGACCAGGACATCCAGCCCCGGGTCGTGCTCGGTGAGGTAGTACGCCGTCCACAGCCCCGTCAGACCACCCCCGACGACCACGACGTCGGCGTCGGTCGGGCCGGTGAGGCCCGGGCGGGGCAGCAGCGCGTCGCCGTCGTCGGCGACCTGGTCCATCCAGAGCGACAGACGCCGGTACGGGGCGCTCACCGCCGTGGTGTCACAGCTGCGCCCAGGCCCGGGTGAGCACGTCGCGGAGGATCTGCTCGATCTCGTCGAACTCGGCGGGGCCGATCGTCAGCGGCGGGGCGAGCTGGATGACGGGGTCGCCGCGGTCGTCGGCGCGGCAGTACAGGCCGGCGTCGAGGAGCGCGTGCGAGAGGAACCCGCGCAGGAGGCGCTCGCTCTCGTCGTCGTCGAACGTCTCGCGGGTGGCCTGGTCCTTGACGAGCTCGATCCCGTAGAAGTACCCGTCGCCGCGGACGTCCCCGACGATCGGCAGGTCGAGCAGCTTCTCCAGCGTGCGGCGGAACACGGGGCCGTTCTCGTGCACGCGCTGCGTCAGCTGCTCGCGCTCGAAGATGTCCAGGTTCGCCATGGCCACGGCGGCGCTGACCGGGTGCCCCCCGAACGTGTACCCGTGGTAGAAGGTCGTCGTGCCGGTGCGGAACGGCTCGAAGAGGCGGTCCGAGACGATCGTCGCGCCGATGGGGGAGTAGCCGGACGTCATCCCCTTCGCGCAGGTGATCATGTCCGGCACGTACCCGTAGTCGTTGCACGCGAAGATCTCGCCGATCCGGCCGAACGCGCAGATCACCTCGTCGGAGACGAGGAGGACGTCGTGCTGGTCGCAGATCTCGCGGACGCGCTCGAAGTACCCCGGCGGCGGCGGGAAGCAGCCGCCCGAGTTCTGCACCGGCTCGAGGAAGACGGCCGCGACCGTCTCAGGTCCCTCGAAGAGGATCGCCTCCTCGATCCGGTCCGCCGCCCAGCGGCCGAACGCCTTCGGGTCGTCGCGCAGCTCGACGGGGGCCCGGTAGAGGTTGGTGTTCGGCACCTTGTGGGCCCCGGGCACGAGCGGCTCGAAGGCCGCCTTCATCCCGGGCAGCCCGGTGATCGCCAGCGCGCCCTGCGGCGTGCCGTGGTAGGCCACCGCACGGGAGATCACCTTGTACTTGGTCGGCTGCCCCATGAGCTTCCAGTACTGCTTGGCCAGCTTCCAGGCGGTCTCGACGGCCTCGCCGCCGCCGGTGGTGAAGAAGACCCGGTTGAGGTCGCCGGGGGCGTGGTGCGCCAGCCGCTCGGCCAGGTCGATCGCCTGCGGGTGCGCGTAGGACCACAGCGGGAAGAACGCCAGCTCCTGCGCCTGCTGCCGGGCGCGCTCGGCGAGCTCGGCCCGGCCGTGGCCGGCCTGCACGACGAAGAGACCGGAGAGCCCGTCGATGTACCGCCGGCCCTCGGTGTCCCACACGTGGTGGCCCTGTCCGCGCACCATCACCGGGACGTGGCCCTGCTCCCACGTGGAGTGCCGCGTCATGTGGCCCCAGAGGTGGTCCCGCGCGGCCTGCTGGCGGTCGGTGCCCGCCGGTGTGGTCGAGGCGGTCACGCCCGTGGTCTCGGTCATCGGGTTCCCCAGTTGTAGAGCTGCTTGCGCAGCTTGAGGTAGACGAAGGTCTCGGTGGTCCGCACACCCGGGAGCGTGCGGATGTCCTTGTTGAGCACCTGCAGCAGGTGCTCGTCGTCCTCGCAGACGACCTCGACGAGGACGTCGAACGCGCCGGCGGTCACGACGACGTAGTCGACCTCGGGGATCCCGGCGAGGTGGTCCGCGAGGCCCTGCAGGTCGCCCTCGGCCTTGATGCCGATCATCGCCTGGCGCGAGAACCCCACCTGGAGGGGATCGGTGACCGCCACGATCTGCACGACACCGGACTCGACGAGGCGCTGCACGCGCTGGCGCACCGCGGCCTCCGAGAGGCCCACGGCCTTGCCGATCGCCGCGTACGGCCGCCGGCCGTCCTCCTGGAGCTGCTCGATGATGCCCTTGGAGACGGCGTCGAGGACCACCGGCGGGTGCTTGCGCTGCTCGGCCATGGGGGCGATGTTCCCCGGACACGGACCGCATTGCAAGCGATTCCGTCGCCCGGGCGCGCTGCGGGCATGGCATCCCGTCGAATCGAGGGGTCAGAACTACGGAAACCGGTGACCCCGCGGACGGCCTGCGCTACCGTGCTGCCCATTCCAGAGTCACGACGGCGTGGCCCCAGGGGGACATGCCCTGAGCGTACGGAGGCCCTGTGTCCACCAGCTCCACCACCACCGGTGCCATCGCCCTGCACAACGTCATCGGGGGCAGGACGGTCCCGGCGGCGCAGGGTCGCACCACGGACGTGGTCGACCCCACCACGGGCGAGGCCTACGCGACCGCGCCCCGGTCCACGGCCGAGGACGTCGACGCGGCCTACGCCGCGGCCGCCGAGGCCTTCCCGGGGTGGCGGGACTCCACCCCGGCGGAACGGCAGCTCGCGCTCCTGCGCATCGCCGACGCCCTCGAGCGCCGTGCCGAGGAGTTCGTCGCGGTCGAGTCGCGCAACACCGGCAAGCCGCTGGCCCTGACGACGACGGACGAGGTCCCGCCGTGCGTGGACCAGTTCCGCTTCTTCGCCGGTGCGGCGCGGGTCCTCGAGGGGTCCAGTGCCGGGGAGTACATGAAGGGCCACACGTCGTGGATCCGGCGGGAGCCGGTCGGTGTCGTGGGCCAGGTCACGCCGTGGAACTACCCGCTCATGATGGGCGTGTGGAAGATCGCCCCCGCGCTCGCGGCGGGGAACGCGGTCGTCCTCAAGCCGTCGGACACGACCCCCGCGTCGACGGTGCTCCTCGCCGAGCTCGCGCAGGAGTTCCTCCCGCCGGGCGTCCTCAACGTCGTCTGCGGCGACCGGGACACGGGCCGGGCGCTCGTCGAGCACCCCCGGCCCGACATGGTCTCGATCACCGGGTCGGTCCGGGCGGGCATGGAGGTCGCCGGCTCGGCGGCGCGGGACGTCAAGCGGGTGCACCTCGAGCTCGGTGGCAAGGCCCCCGTCGTCGTGTTCGCGGACGCCGACGTCGCCGCGGCGGCCGAGGGCATCGCCGGTGCCGGCTACTACAACGCGGGGCAGGACTGCACGGCGGCGACCCGCGTCCTGGTGCACGCGTCGATCCACGACGACTTCGTGGCCGCGCTCGCCGAGCAGGCCCGAGGGACGCGGACCGGCCGGCCCGAGGAGGACGTCGCCTTCGGCCCCGTGAACAACGCGAACCAGCTCGCGCGTGTCATGGGCTTCCTGGAGCGGCTCCCGGACCACGCCACGGTCGTCGCCGGAGGCGGACGCCAGGGCGACGTGGGGTACTTCCACGAGGCGACCGTCGTCGACGGCCTGCGGCAGGACGACGAGGCGATCCAGACGGAGATCTTCGGCCCGGTCATCACCGTCCAGACCTTCACGGACGAGGACGAGGCGATCGCCCTGGCCAACGGAGTGCAGTACGGGCTGTCGAGCTCGGTGTGGACGTCGGACCACGGCACCGCGCTGCGCATGTCGCGGGCGCTCGACTTCGGGGTCGTGTGGATCAACACCCACATCCCGTTCGTCGCCGAGATGCCGCACGGCGGCTTCAAGCACTCCGGGTACGGCAAGGACCTGTCGATGTACGGGTTCGAGGACTACACGCGGATCAAG
>NZ_CAMPHH010000072.1 GCF_946885855.1 uncultured Actinotalea sp.
GCGTCGTCGTCCGCACCGGGTGGCACGCCGGGCGCCGGACCGGCGCCGGCGGAGTCGCCGCTGACGCCCGTCGCCGTCCCGGAGCCCTCGCCCGAGGAGCTGGTCGACGCCGCGCTGGACCGCTGGCGCGCCGCACTCACCGTCCGGGCGGGGGACTCCGCCCTGCTGGACGTGGACCGGCTGGGCGACGCCCGCCTCGACCTGTCGACGGCGCACCCCTCCGGGATCGCCCAGCTCTTCGCGGGCCGCGAGACCCGGCTCTCCAACCTCGTGCGCGACGGCGGCGCGCTGGTCGCCGCGCGCCGCAGCGCCCGCGCCGTCGTCGCCCGGGCCGACGACCACGCCCAGCGCTACGGCCTCGCCTCGGCCTTCCTGGCCATCGGGGTCGCGACCTGGACGGAACCGGTCGAGCCGACCGGCTCGACCGGGTCACCAGGCCGGGCGAAGCCCACTGGGCCTCCGGGGGCTGCCGCACCCCGCTCCGGCACGGCACCGGCCGACGACGTCGCGGCCCTCGCCTCGGCGCTGCAGGCGCCCGCGCGTGCCGGTGACGGTGCAGGCGACCCGGCCGCGGGGGGAGGTGGCGGCACGGCCGATGACGGCCGGGGGGCGCAGGCCGTGACCGAGCGGACCGTCCGGACCGTTCGGGCGCCGGTGCTGCTCCGCCCCGTCGCGGTCCGTCCGCGCGGTCGCGGGGAGAGCGACTTCGACCTCACGCTCGAGCCGTCCCTCGAGGTCAACCCGCTGCTCGCCACCGCGCTGCGGCGCCGGGGCGCCCTGCTGGACCCGCACGCGCTCGCCCGGGGCGCGTTCGCCGAGAGCGGGTTCGACCCTCGTGCCGCACTCGACCGCCTCCGTGCTCTCGGGGCGGCGGTGCTCGAGGGCTTCCGGCTGGACGACCGGCTCCTCGTGGGGACGTTCGTGCACCCCGAGCAGGTCCTCGTCGGGGACCTGGACGCCCTGCGCGACGGCGCCGCCGGGCACGAGCTCGTGCGGGCGCTCGCAGGGGACCCGACCGCCCGGGCGGCGCTGGAGCATCCGCTGCCGCAGCCGTTGCCCGGCGACCGGCCCCTCGAGCAGGAGCGGGGTGTCGGGGACCTCGACCCGGCGCAGGTCCGTGCCCTGGACGCCCTGGCCGCGGGCCACCACCTGCTGCTCGACGCCCCGCCGGGCAGCGACGTCGCGGGCACCCTCGCCGCCGTCGTCGCGGACGCGGCCGCCACGGGTCGGACGGTGCTCTACGTGGCCGGGCACCGGCGTGCCGGGCAGGCGCTGGTGGAGCGGCTGGCCGCGCTCGGGCTCGACGAGCTCGTCCTCGACGTCGGCCCGGACTCCGGCTGGCGTCAGCAGGCCGCCTCCCGCCTGCTCGCCGCCATGACCGTGCAGCCCGTCGCGGTCCCCGAGGAGCAGGTCGCCGTCGTGCAGCGCGAGCTGCTCGACCGGCGCCGGCGGCTCGCCGGCTACATCGAGGGCCTGCACCGCACGCGCGCCCCGTGGGACGCGTCCGCCTACGACGCCCTCCAGGCGCTCGCCCGGCTGACCTCGGCCCGACCTGGTCCGCAGACGACCGTGCGACTGTCCGCGGCCGTGACCCAGTCGCTCACCCCGGAGCGGCGCGCCCAGGCGTCCGCGGACCTCGTGCGCGTGGCCGCGCTCGGGGCGTTCTCCGCCGCGACGCGCTCCGGCGCCTGGTACGGCGCGGACCTCGTCACGCCCGAGCGGGCCCGCGAGGCCCTGCGCCGCGTCGAGGAGCTCCTGGACGGCGTGCTGCCACGGGTGACCGCCGAGGCGGAGCGGGTCGCCGAGGCCACCGGGCTCGTCCCCGCGCAGTCGCCCGCGCAGTGGTCCGAGCAGCTGACCATGCTCGCGGAGGTCCGGCGGGCTCTCGACGTCTTCCAGCCGATCGTCTTCGAGCGGTCCGCGGCGGACCTCGTCGCGGCGACGGCGACCTCGGCGTGGCGGGCGGAGCGCGGGATCGAGATGACCGGCATGGTGCGCCGGCGGCTGCGCAAGCAGGCCAAGGACCTGCTGCGGCCCGGTCGCCCCGTGGAGGACCTGCACGGGGCCCTCGTCCACGTGCAGCAGCAGCGCGAGGTGTGGCAGGCGCACTGCCCGGCCGGCGGCTGGCCGCGGGTGCCCGGCGGGCTCGCCGGGATCGAGGACGAGAACGCCGCGCTCGCGGAGCACCTCGACGCCCTCAGCGCGACCCTGGGGCTGACCGGGGACGCGCACCTGAGCCGGCTGTCCTGGGCTGGCCTGGCCGGTCGCCTGCAGCGGCTGCGCAACGACCAGGTGGCCCTCGAGGTGCTCCCGGAGCGCACGGCGCTCCTGCGCAACCTCGGCAAGCAGGGCCTGGGTCCGCTCGTGGAAGACCTGGAGGACCGCCAGGTCGGCGTCGGCCTCGTGGCGGCCGAGCTGGACCTCGCGTGGTGGACGAGCGTCTTCGAGGAGATCCTCCGGCAGGACCCGGCGCTCGCCGGGTACGACGGGACCGCGCTGGCCCGGCTCGTCGCCGAGTTCCGGACGCTGGACCGGCGCCACCTGCGCGACCGGGCGCTCCTCGGTCTCGCGGAGGCCCGCGAGCTGCTGCGGGCGCGTCTGCGGGGGGCCGACGAGGAGGCGCAGGGCCTGTTCGCGGAGCTCGTCGAGCACCGCTTCAGCGGGCTGCGCACCGCGGTCGAGCGCTACCCGCGCGTCGTCCGGCACCTGCGGCCCTGCCTCGTGGCCTCACCGATGCTGGTGCCGCAGCTCCTCCCCGCCGAACGCACCGAGGACCTCGTCGTCCTCGACGCAGCCGGTCACCTGCCGCTCGAGGCGGTCGTCCCCGCGCTCGCGCGGGGCCGGCAGGTCCTCGTGGTGGGTGACACCCGCTCCGCGAGCGGGACGGCGCTGCCCGCCCTCGCCGACGTGCTGCCCACGCTCGCGCTGCACGCCGACGCGTCCCGGCGCGACCCGTACCTCACCGCCTTCCTCGCCGAGCACGGCTATGCCGACCGCCTCACCGCGACGCCGCTGCCCGCGACGCAGGCGCTGCTCCGTCTCGACGTCGTCGAGGGCGTCGGGATGCCGAACGCGCAGGGCGCCGTGGAGTCGACGCAGGCCGAGGTCGACCACGTGCTCGAGCTCGTCACGGAGCACGCGCTCACCCGGCCGGAGGAGTCCCTCGCCGTCGTGACCGCCTCGCCCGTGCACGCGGCGCGCGTGCGGGACGCCGTCATGGCCGAGGTACGCCAGAACCCGGCCCTGGAGACGTTCTTCCGGGTCGAGCGGCCCGAGCCGTTCGTCGTCGTGGAGGTCGGCGCGACCCAGGGGCTGTCCCGGGACGCCGTCGTGCTGTCGGTCGGCTTCGGCCGCACGCCCCACGGCAGGGTCCTGCACCGCTTCGGCGCGCTGAGCGAGCCGGGCGGGGACGGCCGGCTCCTCGAGGCCCTCGGGGCCACCCGCCACCGGCTCTCGCTCGTGGCCTGCTTCGGCGCGGACGACCTCGACGCCGAGCGACTGCGGGCGCCCGGTGCGCTCCTGCTCCGTGACCTGCTGCGGCTCGCCGCCGAGCGCACCGGTGCGCCGGGCGAGCCTCCGCGCACCGCGCCGGACGGCGGCGCCGAGCCCGACCGCCTCGTGCTCGACCTCGCCGAGCGGCTGTGGCGCCGCGGGCTCCCGGTCGAGCTCGACCACGGGGTGCCGGGTGGTGCGCACCTGCCGCTCGTCGTCGGTCACCCGGACGTCCCGGACGAGTGGCTCGTCGCGGTCCTCACCGACGACGACGACTACGTGGGCGAGCCGAGCGTGCGCGTGCGCGACCGGCAGGTCGCCGAGCGCCTCGAGCGCCTGGGCTGGACCGTCGCGCAGGTCTGGTCCGCCGCGGTCTTCCTCGACCCGACCGGCGAGGCCGACGCGATCGCGCAGGCCGCCGCGGAGGCGGCGCGGCGCCGCGTCGTCGTGCGCGCGTCCCGCCCGGTCCTCCAGGTGCCCGAGCGCGGGGTCGAGGACGACGGCGACGACACCCCGGTCGACGGGCCCCCCGGTGACGCGGGGGAGCCGGCGCCCGCCGACGCGACGCCGACGGCGCCCGGGGAGGCCGGCACGCAGCCTGCGACGGACGACGCCGTCGACACCGGCGTGGCGGTCGTCAGCGCGGTGCCCGTGCCGCGCGGCCCGCGGCCGCTCGTCGAGCGCGGACTGCCGGTCAACGCCTACAGCGACGACGAGCTCGACGAGCTCGTCGCGTGGATCCTCGCCGACGCGCGCCCGCGCGACGACGAGGAGCTCGCCGCGGCGCTGCGCGAGGAGCTGGGCGCCACCCGCCGGGGTGCGCGGCTGGACGCCGTCGTCGCCGCGGCCGTGCGCCGCGCCCGCTGAACCGCGACCACGCTGCGCGAGCCGGGACGCCCCGGACCACCGGGTCGCGTCGTGGGCCGGGCACCGGGGACCATGGAGCCGTGAGCGAGCACAGCACGGGCCCCGCCGCCGAGGGCCGCCGACGGCGCGGCTACCGGCGCGCCGTCGGCGGAGGCGCGCCGCCGGGCACTGCGAGCACTGCGGGCACTGGGAGCACTGCGGGGAACGTGGGCACTGCGGGCACTGCGGGCACTGCGGGGAACGTGGGCACTGCGGGGAACGTGGGCACCGGCGCGTCCGGCGTGCCCCCTGCGTGGAGCCGCAGCCGCGACGACACCGACGAGGGCTGGGGCGACCGGCCCGCGCCCGACGACGACGAGCGCATCCTCCGGGAGGTGCCGCCCCACTGGTGAGGACGCGCGAGGGTCCGGCCGCTGGAGGGCCACGGTTCGGGTACCGGGGCGGCCCGGCGCTCAGGGCCCCTGGCGTGCGGCGAGCAGGTCGCGGATCTCCTGCAGGAGCAGGACGTCCTCGGCCGGGGCCGGCGGCTCCGGCTCCTCGCCGGCCTTGCGGCGCTTCGCGAGCGTGTTCATCGGCAGGACGATGAGGAAGTAGACCACCGCCGCGATGATGAGGAAGTTGAGCACGGCCCCGACGATGAGGCCGAAGGAGATGACCGGGGCGTCGGCCCCGCTGCCCAGGGGCACGGTCCACGTCCCGGACAGGTCGCTGCTCCCGCCGATCGCCGCGATGAGCGGGTTGACGAGGCCGTCGACCACCGAGCCGACCAGCGCCGTGAACGCGGTGCCGATGACGACCGCGACGGCGAGCTCGATGACGTTGCCCCGCATGATGAAGTCCTTGAAGCCCTGCAGCATCAGACGTCCTCTCCTCGGCGGGGCGCCCGTCTGATCGCGGGCGCGGCAGCACCCTAGCGGCCCGCACCGCCACCCCGGGAACGGAACGCCCCGGCGGGCCCGTGCGCGGACGGTCGTCCTGGTCACCCGTCGAGCGTCACCCGACGAGGACCGCGCCCAGGTCGGCCCAGCCGACGACGGCCGCGAGACGGCGGCCGTCGTCGGGCGGCACCGCGACGACGGTGAGCACCGCGGCCGTCCCGGACCCGCCGCCCAGGCCCAAGGGGCCCGCGTCCTCGTTCACCGCGGCGCGGTCGAGCACGAGGGCCTCGCGCGCGACGACGTCGGCCGCCACGACCTCCGAGCCGTCCTCCGCCGCGGCGGCGGTGACGAGGTCGACCCGGTCGCCCGGCCGCAGGAGCCCGGTCACCGCGGGGTCGGCGAGCCGCACCGCGACGACGACGGTCCCCGGCGGGGGCTCGACGGCGAAGCGGTCGCCGACCAGCACCTCCTCGACGACCGGCAGGCCCACGGGGAGCGGGACCAGCGGAGCCCGTCCCAGGACCGGCTCGACCGAGGTCGCCCGGCCGGTCGGTGCGCTCGCGGGATCGACCCGGGCGACGCGCAGCATCGTCGCGTCGAGCGGCGTGCCCGCAGCCACCTGCGTCGTCGTGACGACGACCGGGACGGTCACCGGCGGGGCGGGTGCCACGACCCGGACGACCACGAGGGCGAGCGCCGCCAGGCCGGCCACGCCCAGCAGCCGTCGAGCGCGCCACAGCGCCACGCGGAACCGGGCCGCCGGCGGGTCGACCGGCGCGGGCCCGAGCCGGGGTGACACGGGGAGATCCAGCGGGTCGGTGGAGGTCACGCCGCCACGGTGCCGGGCGTGCGGTCCCTCAGGTGCGTTGCGGCCGGCCCCGGTGTGGACGCCGCCGTCGGCGGGCCGGCTGGGGACGGCGGTCGACGGTCCGGCACGCCGGACGGACGGCTCAGCTCGCGGCCGCTGGCGCCTTCGCGGCCGAGGGCGTCCCGCTGGAGGAGGTCGAGGAGGTGCCGGACGACGCGCCCGAGCCGCCCGAGCCCGACGCGCCGGAGCCCCCGGACGACGCGGACCCGCCGGACGACGAAGAGCTTCCGGAGGACGCGGTGTCGCCGGACGAGGACGAGGCCGACGAGGTCGAGGAGGGGCGGGAGTCGGTGCGGTAGAACCCGGAGCCCTTGAAGACGACGCCCACGGAGCCGAACAGCTTGCGCAGGCGCCCCTCGCACTGGGGGCACTTCGTCAGGGCGTCGTCGGAGAACGACTGCTGGGCGTCGAAGCGGTGGTCGCACGCGGTGCACGCGTAGCTGTAGGTCGGCACGGTGTCCTCCAGGTCTCGTCCCGGGCGGGCGCCGTCGCCCGGGACCGCCGTCGTCGGGCCCCCGGACTGGCACTCCGCCCTCTCGAGTGCCAATGGTACGGCGTGCCCGCGGGTCGGCCCAGCCCGGCGGTGAGGGCGCCCGGGTACCCTCGGGCCGTGCCTCGTCGTCGTGCTGTGCGGACCGCTGTCATCGCTCTCGCCGCGACCCTGGTGGTGGCCCTGGTCGCCGTCGTCGCCGTGGCGGGGACCGTGGTCCGCCGGCCGCTGCCGGAGCACGCGGGCACGCTCGACGTCGCGGGGCTCGAGGCCGAGGTCACCGTGCTGCGGGACGACCGCGGCGTCCCCCAGATCTACGCGGACTCGCCCCACGACCTGTTCCTCGCGCAGGGTTTCGTCCACGCGCAGGACCGCTTCTTCGAGATGGACTACCGCCGTCACGTCACGGCCGGGCGCCTGTCGGAGCTCGTCGGGGAGGACCCGGCGGCGCTCGCCGCGGACAAGGTGATCCGAACCCTCGGCTGGCGGGACGTCGCCGAGCAGGAGTGGGAGCTGCTCGAGCCGGAGACCCGCGCCCATCTCGAGGCGTACGCCGAGGGCGTCAACGCGTACATCGCCGACCGGCCGCTCGACGCCCTGGGCGTGGAGTACGCGGTGCTCGCCACGCAGGTGGAGCTGGGCGAGCCGGAGCCGTGGGACCCGGTCGACTCGCTGGCCTGGCTCAAGGCGATGGCGTGGGACCTCCGGAGCAACTACGGCAGCGAGCTCGCCCGAGCGCTCGTCTACGGCACGGTCCGTGACGTCGACCGCGTCGAGGAGCTGTTCCCGGAGTACCCCTACGACACGAACCTTCCGATCGTCCCCGCGCTGGTTCCCGCCGAGACCGCCGCCGCGCCCGACCCCGGTGCCCTGCTGCTGTCCCCTGAGCTGCGTGCGGCGCTGCGCGACGTCGAGGAGGCGCTGGCCGCGGTGCCGACCCTGCTCGGGGAGGGGGAGGGCATCGGCTCGAACTCCTGGGTCGTCTCCGGCCAGCACACGGCCAGCGGCGCGCCCCTGCTGGCCAACGACCCGCACCTGGCCATCTCCGCGCCGGGGGTCTTCACCCAGGTGGGGCTGCACTGCCGCGAGGTGGGCGACGACTGCCCCTTCGCGGTCGCCGGGTTCACCTTCGCCGGCTTCCCGGGAGTGATCATCGGTCACAACGCCGACCTGGCGTGGGGTATCACCAACATGGGCGCGGACGTCACGGACTTCTTCCTCGAGCGCACGAACCGCCAGGACGGGACGTGGCTGCGGGACGGCCAGGCGGTGCCGCTCGAGGTCCGGACCGAGGTCATCGAGGTCAACGGCGGCGAGCCGGTCGAGCTCGAGGTGCGCGCCACGGCGCACGGGCCCATCGTGTCCGACGTCCTCGCCGAGGTCGGTCGCGCGTCGGTCGCGCCGATGCCCGACGGCGTCCGCCGCTCCACCGAGGTCTCCCTCGCGTGGACGGCCCTCCAGCCGGGCCGGACGGCCGACGCCGTCTTCGCCTTCGCGACGGCCCGCGACGCCGCGGACATCGCGGCGGCAGCGGCACTCTTCGAGGTGCCCGCCCAGAACATCGTCTTCGCCACCACCGACGGGCAGATCGGTTACCAGGCGCCCGGGCGCATCCCCGTCCGGGCCCGGGTCACCGACGGCCCGGTGCCGTCCGACGGCTCGTGGCCCCGTCCCGGCTGGGACTCCCGCTACGACTGGCAGGGCTGGGTCGCGCCCGAGGAGATGCCCGCGGTCGTCGACCCCGAGCAGGGCTTCCTCGTCGCCGCGAACCAGGCGGTGACCCCTGCCGGCGTGGGGCCGTTCCTCACCGGCGACTGGGACCGCGGGTTCCGCGCGCAGCGCATCCGGGAGCTGCTGGAGGAGGCGATCGCGGCGGGCACCCCGGTCGACGTCGCGCTCGCGCAGCAGATGCAGCTCGACGACGCGAACCCCTACGCCGAGATGCTCGTGCCGGAGCTCCTGGGGACGCCGGTCGCCGACGACTTCACCCGTGAGGGGGTGGACCTGCTGCGCGGCTGGGACCGCCGCAACAGCGTCGACTCCGCGGCGGCGGCCTACTTCGCCGCGGTGTGGGCCACGCTCCTGGAGCTGACGTTCTGGGACGACCTGCCCGAGAGCCAGTGGCCGGACGGCGGGAGCCGCTGGCTCGGCGTCGTCGAGGCACTGCTGGACGAGCCGGCGAGCCCCTGGTGGGACGACCGCCGGACGGTCAACGTCGTGGAGAGCCGCGACGAGATCCTGTCCCGGGCGCTGGAGAGCGCCCGCCTGCGCCTCACGGTGGACCTCGGCAAGACGCCGACGGACTGGCGGTGGGGTGCCATCCACGTCGCCGCGCCGGAGCACCCGGTGCTGGGCGGCGAGGGCGTCCCGGAGCCGGTGCGCCGCCTGGTGAACCCGTCGCCCCAGGGGGTCTCCGGCGGCTCCTCGATCGTCGACGCGACGTCGTGGGACGCGGCGTCAGGGAGCTTCGCCGTCACCGCCGGTCCGGTGATCCGGATGGTCGTCGACCTCGGCGACCTGGACGCCTCCAGCTGGGTGACCATGACCGGGACGTCGGGCCACCCCGGCAGCGTGCACTACACGAACCAGTTCGGTGCCTGGGCGGCGGGGGAGACGTTCCCGTGGCCGTTCTCGCGCGACGCCGTCGAGGAGGCCTCCGGGTCCGAGCTGACGCTGCGCCCGGCGGCCTGACGCTGCGCCCGGCGGCCTGACGCCACGCCCGGCGGTCCGCAGGCACGCCGGACGCGGCACCGGCCGCGGTGCCGCGGGTCAGGCCGGGCCGATGCGCTGCCAGCCCGCCGTCGTCGCGACGAGGTCGATGCGCCGGTCGTGCTCCTGCTGCGGCAGCGGCCGCGTCGCCGCGTCGTACAGCTCCTCCGGGAAGACCATCCCGACCGTCGGGGCCGCCGGGTTGGCGTGCGCGAGGACCCGGTCGTACCAACCTCCACCCTGGCCCAGCCGGGCGCCGGAGGTGTCCACCGCCAGCGCCGGGACGACGACGACCTGGGCGTCGGCCAGGGCGTCGGCACCGAGGGTCGGGCCGGCGGGCTCGGGCGGACGCCCCGGGGCGCGCACCGCGAAGTCCTCCGTCGCGGTGTACCAGGCCCAGTCCCGCTGGAGCCCGGCGCCCAGGACGGGCAGCAGCACGCCGACGCCGCGGCGGGAGAGGCGCTCGATGAGCGGGATGGTCCCGGGTTCCTTGGGGCGCGAGACGTACACGGCGACGCACGTGACGTCGCGCAGCTGCGGCATGTCGCCCACGACCTGGGCGAAGTCGTGCGCGGCCCGGTCCAGCACGCGGGCGCTGCGCTTGTCCCGCTCGGCCCGGATGGCCCGGCGCAGCGCGTCCTTGGCGTCGGAGACGTCGACGCCCGTCCGACCGGGGTAGGGCTGGGCGACGCTGCTCATGGTCACATCATGGCAAAGAAAGGATCGAAGCAGTATCAGCCGCGCGCGTCCGCGCACACGTCGCGCCGAGCGGCGCCGGGGACGTCCCCGCTGCCATGATGGGCGCCTCATGAGATCCGTCCACGACCAGCTCGCCGCGGTCCTCGATGCGGCCCGCCCCGTGGCACCCCTGGACGTCGTCCTCGCCGACGCCGCCGGGTGCGTGCTCGCCGAGGACGTCGCGGCGGCCGCCGACGTGCCCGGCCGGGACGTCGCGGCGTGCGACGGCTACGCGGTGCGCACGCTGGACCTCGTCCCGCCGGCCGGGTCGCCGGTCGAGCCCGACGTGACGCTCGCCGTGCTCGAGGACGTGCCGGTGACGGCTCCCGCCCCGGTGCGGCTCGTGGAGCGCACCGCGGTGCTGCTCGCCTCGGGTGCGCCGCTGCCGGCCGGCGCGGACGCCGTCGTCCCGTTGTCGCGCACGGACCGGGGACGCGCCCGGGTCGTCGTCCGCGGGGGCGCGCGCCCCCGCGAGAACGTCCTGACGGCGGGTGCGGAGCTGGGCGCGGGCGAGGTCGTCGTCCGGGAGGGGACCCGCGTCGCGGCACGGCACCTGGCGGCCGTCGCGGCGGCCGGCCGGGGCCGGGTGCGGGTGCACCCGCGGCCCCGCGTCGTCGTCGTCACGGTGGGGGACGAGCTGGTCGAGCCGGGTCGGCCGCGGCCGCCGGGGACGGTGCACGACGCGAGCGCCCACGCGGTCGCCGCCGCGGTGCAGGACGCCGGCGCCGCCGCCGTCCGCGTCGGCCCGGTGCCCGACGACCGGGCCCGCCTGCGCGAGGTGATCGAGGACCAGCTCGTCCGCGCGGACCTGCTCGTGCTCACCGGTGGGCTCAGTGCGGGACCGTGGGACACCGTCGGGGACGTGCTCGCACCGCTCGGCACCGTCCGGCTGGACCAGGTCGCGATGACGCCCGGGGGGCGCCTCGGCTTCGGCACGGTGGACGGCGTGCCCGTCGTCGCCCTGCCCGGCCGGCCGGTCGCCGCGCTGGTCGCCCACGAGGTCTTCCTCCGTCCCGCACTGCGCGCGATGGCCGGCCACGGCGACCTCTTCCGGCCCTCGGTCCGCGCCGCCGTGGCCCGCCCCTGGGCCTCACCGCCGGGGCGGCGGCAGTTCGTGCCGGCGACGCTCGCGGGCGGACCGCTCGACGGCTACACCGTGACCCCCGTCGGGGACCCGGGCGCCGTCGGGCTGGCCGACCTGGCCCGGGCGAACGCGCTCGCCGTCGTCGGGGAGGACACGACCGCCGTCCGCGCGGGGGACACCCTCGCCTGCCTCGTGCTGGACGGCTGATGGCCCGCGGCTGGCCCGTCGTGCTGCGCGAGGGCGACGTCGTCCTGCGGCCGCTGCGACGCGGGGACGCGCGCGCGTGGCTGACGCTGCGGGTGCGCAACGCGGCGTGGCTGGAGCGCTGGGAGGCGACCTCGCCCGAACCGCCCACCGGGCCGCCACCGACCTTCGGGCAGTTCGTGCGGACCCTCAACCAGCAGGCGCGCAGCGGGTCCTCCCTGCCGTTCGCGGTGGAGTACCGCGGCGAGCTCGTGGGTCAGCTGACGGTCGCCACCGTGGTCCGGGGATCCCTGTGCTCGGCGAGCATCGGCTACTGGGTGAGCGAGCACGTCGCGGGCCGCGGCATCACGCCGACGGCCGTGGCGCTCGCGGCGGACCACTGCTTCGGTCCCGTCGGCCTGCACCGCATCGAGGTCAATATCCGCCCCGAGAACGCCGCGAGCCTGCGGGTCGTGGCGAAGCTGGGCCTGCGGGACGAGGGGCTGCGTGAGCGGTACCTGCACATCCAGGGCGCCTGGTGCGACCACCGCACCTTCGCGGTCACCGTCGACGAGGTGCCCGGCGGGCTCGTGGAGCGGCTGCGGCGCGAGGGTCTGCTCGCCCGCTGACGACGGCGGCGCCCCACCTCACCGACACGCCGCGCCCGGTCCCCAGGGGCCGCACGACGACGCCCTACCGTCGTGACGTGAACCAGGCCGGCCTCGTCCTCGTGGCGGTGGCAGGACTCTGGATCGCGTACCTGGTGCCCCACCGGTCCCGGTACCGGCAGGACCTGCTGGAGTCCCGGGCGGACGACCGGTTCTCGGAGCACCTGCGGGTCCTGCGGGTGTCTCGCGACGGGGACAGGAGCACGGCCGGCGGTCGGGTTCCCGGAGCACCCGGTCCGCACAGGACGACCGGGGTGCGTCTGCACCCCGAACGACGTGGAGGAGGCGGGACCATGGACCGGCCGCACGGCACCACCGACCGTGTCGTCGCCGACGCCGCCCGCCGGGCGGCGGCCGAGCGCGCGCAGCGCGTCGCCCACCTCGCCCGCCGCCGGGCCGCGGCGCGCCGTCGGGCTCTCCTCACCGCCGTGCTGCTCGTGGCCGTCGTCGCGGGCTGGACGACCGTGGCCGCGGTCGCTGCCCCGGTCCTCGCGGGTGCGATCCCCTCGGTGGCCCTGCTGGGCGTCCTCGGCCTCGGCCGCGCGGCCGTCCGGGCCGGCGAGCGGGCCGACGCGGCGTGGGCGGCCGGGGCCGCGGAACGGCAAGCCCTGCCCGCCGCGACCGCCGGCGCGCGCACGGTGGGTCGGGCCGTCCGGCCGTCGGAGGCCCGGACCGAGGTCCTCGCCCGGGTGCCCCGGCAGCGCACGACCGCTGCCGACGCGGAGCGGGCGCAGGCAGCCGGGGCCACGACCGCCCTTCCCACCCAGCGGGGCGAGCGGCCTGCGGTCGCGTCCTCGACGTCGCTGCCGTCCGCCGCGGTGGGTGCCGGACCCACGACCTCGGCGCAGGACGAGCGCACGGAGCCGGCTCCCGCGCCGCAGCGCACCTCGGCCTGGTCGCCGGTGCCGGTGCCGCCCCCGTCCTACACGCTCAAGCCCTCCGCGCCGCGCCGGGAGCCGGCGCCGCTGCCGGCGGAGGACGAGCTGGCCACGCCGGCAGCGCGCGCAGGCGTGGACGTCCGGACCGACCCGTCCGTGGCGGACGGCACGGCCGCAGGGGTCTCCGCCACCCCGCCCGCCGAGCGGGCGGCACAGGCCCCGGCCTCGCTCGATCTGGACGCGATCCTCGCCCGGCGGCGCGCCTCCGGCGAGTGAGGACGGGCCCGTCGGCGGCAGCCGCGCCGAGTGGCAGGACCACCCGCGACGGGTGCTAACCTGTACGCGCTCGAGGGGCTGTGGCGCAGTTGGTAGCGCGTCTCGTTCGCAATGAGAAGGTCAGGGGTTCGAATCCCCTCAGCTCCACC
>NZ_CAMPHH010000073.1 GCF_946885855.1 uncultured Actinotalea sp.
ACCCGGGCGGCCCGGGTGGTCCCGACGGGTCGGGCGGCCCGGGCGGTGGTCCCGGTGGGGGGTCGGACGCCGACGTGGTCCCGGCGGTCGCGGACGGGGTACGGGTCAGCGGCCTCGTCACCGGCGTGCAGTCCGAGGGCTTCACGGTGCGGATCGCGCCCGCAGGGCAGGTCCTGGACCCCGACGCCGTCGTGCTCGGGGGCTCCGGCACCCGCGACGTGGAGCAGGCGAGCACGCGGTCGGGAGGCGCCGCGGCGGACGGGCCGGAGGTGCGCAGCGCGGTCTGGGACCCCTCCTCGGCGCAGCTGCGGGACGCCGTCGTGCGGGGCGCCACGGCGCCGGCAGCCGCCGGGCCGGCGACGAAGCTCGCGGCGGCGGCGCGGCCCGCGGTGCGCACGGAGATCGTCGACGAGGTGCGCACCACCACCTCGCTCGCGGACGGGACATGGGCGTTCGCCGGGCTGCGTCCGACGGCGACGTACCTCGTCACCCTGGCCAAGGCGGGCTTCCAGACCCAGCGCTTCGTCCTCACCGGCGCCCAGGCGGCGGCCGCCCCGCTCGAGGTCGAGATGGTCGCCGGTGCGGGCCGGCTCTCGGGCCTCGTCACCGGTCCGACCGGCCCCGCCGGGGGCGTCGACGTCACCATCACCGACGGCACGACGACCGTCACGACGAGCACTGCGACCGAGGGGCCGGTGGGGGAGTGGTCCGTCGACGGGCTGTCGACGCCGTCCACCTACCTCATCACCGCCGCGGGCGCCGGTCTGGGCGCGCAGTCGGCGCTCGTGACGCTCGGCGCGGGCGGGGTACGGACGGTCGACCTGTCCCTGCAGACCGGCGTCGCGTCGCTGGCGGGCGTGGTCACGGGTCCGGACGCCCTGGGCGTCGTCGGCGGACTGGGCGGCATGACCGTCACCGCGACCGACGGGACGACCACCCGGACGGCGTCGACGGCGACGTCGGGCCAGGTCGGGGCGTTCGTCCTCGCCGACCTGCCGGTCCCGGCGACGTACAGCGTGACGGTGAGCGGCCCGGGCTACGCGGCGACCACCTCGGAGGTCACCCTCACGACGGGCAGCGCCGCCGCCCGGCTCGACGTCGCGCTCTCCGCGGCGACGGGCACGGTGCAGGGCACGGTGCAGGACGGGACCGGTGCGGGCCTCGGCGGGGCGGGGCTGACGCTGACCGACGGGGAGAACACCTACAAGACGATGAGCACGTCCGACGAGACCGGGTCGTTCCGGATCAGCGGCGTGACCCCCGGGACCTACGTGCTCTCCGCGGAGGTCTTCGGGTACGTCACCGGCTTCGCGCCCGTGACCGTCGCCGCGGGCGGCGTCGCGACGGCGGACCTCGAGCTCGCCGACGTCCCCGGCGACGGGCTCCTGGCCACGTCGTTCATCCGCGGCCGTGTCTCGGACGCGCGGACGAACGGGCAGATCACCTGCCCGGGCCTCGACACCGACGCCGGGGAGACGTGCGAGGTGACCGTGACCCTCCGGGCGGCGGACGCCTCCGGGGCCGTGCGGACCGTCACGGTGACCTCGGCCCCCGACCTCGAGTACCAGATCCCCGCCGCCGACGACCCCGCCGGGGGCCTGCTCCCGGGCCTGTACGCGCTGAGCGTCTCCGCGCCGGGGTACGAGCCCGGCACCGTGCAGGTCGAGGTCCCCATGGACCAGGTCGTGCGCGCGGCGCAGGTCGCGCTGTTCCCCTCCCCGTCGCTGGTGGGCACGGTCCTCGCGCGCGTCGGGACCGTCCCGGCCGGGACGTGCGTCCTCGCCGTCCCCGCCGGCCAGGACCTCGGCGCGGTCGGGCCGTGCACCCTGGGGGTCGACGCCGACGGTGCCCCGACCTGCGAGGTCGCCGGCGACGCGCGGTGCGCCGGGACCGGGGTCAACGGCTCGTACGAGATGTCGCGCCTGCGCAGCGGCGACTACCAGGTGCTCGTCCGGCCGGGGGACGGCGAGTACCTCGCCGTGCCCCCGGTGACGATCTCGCTGACGCCCGGTGACGTACGCCGGTACGACGTGACGCTGGACCGGCTGGGTCGCGTCGCGCTCACGGTGCTCGCCGACGTCGGCACCTCCGCGCTGCAGCCCGCCCCCGCGGCCACGATCACGCCGGTCCGCGTCACCGGCGGCGTGGACGCACCGTTGCCGTCCGTCACCGCGGACGACGCCGGCCGGCGCCTCGTCACCGGCCTGACCGCCGGCACCTACCGCTTCGACGTGACCTGGACCGAGGCCGGGGTGGGCACCCTCGAGGCGTCGACCCCGCTCATCACCGTCGGCACCAACCAGGAGCTGTCCACGCAGGTCGCGCTGACCCGCACGCGGGCCGCGTTCCAGGGTCGGGTCGTGACGTTGCTGGCGCCCGGCCAGGAGGCGCCGGCGTCGGGCGTCACGGTGCAGATCACCGGGGTGACCCGGTACGAGGGGCTCACCCCCGTCCGGGCCACCGCGACCGTGACCACGAGCGCCACCGGGACGTTCAGCGTCGTGCCGACGCCCACGGTGGCACCGAACACCGCGGTGCTGCCGCTGGCCGCCGACGAGCTCAGCGTGCAGGTCACCGACCCGCTGCTGCCGGTCGCCCGGTTCGAGACGCTCACCGTGAACGAGACGACCGTGACCGCCCTCGAGGGCGCGCCCCTCGTGGTCGAACCCGTGGGGCGGGCCTACGTCCCGACGGTCCGCCTGGTCGGCAACGACCTCACGGGCTTCGACGTCGAGGACGTCGTGCTCACCGTCGAGTCGACCCCGCCGGGGGTGACGGGCCTCCAGCTCACCGCGGTCGACGACGGCTCGGGAACCGGTGGCGGCGTGGTCCGCTGGCGCGACCTCGCCCAGCCGTCCGGAGGGGTGCCCGAAGGCACCCTGGCGCGTCCGGGCGACTACCGCGTGACCGCCACCCTCGGCGGCTTCGAGACGCGGACGTTCCCCTTCACCGTCCCCCTCGCGGACCAGCCGGCCACA
The DNA here is from genome assembly GCF_946885855.1 of uncultured Actinotalea sp. The sequence continues at coordinate 2,979 of NZ_CAMPHH010000073.1, forward strand.
CCCGTGGCGATCGAGCTGCGCCGCTTCGGCGAGCTCGAGATCCAGGTGGTCTGGGACCAGGTGGTCGACGCCGGGCCGTTCCTGCCCCCGACGACGACGCGGCGCGCCGTCCCGGACCCCGTCGTGACGCTCTTCCGTCCGGCGAGCGGCAACGTCACGCTGACCGCGGCCCCGGGTGACAACACCGTCGACTTCGGTGAGCTCGCGCCCGGGACCTACCAGGTGCGGGTCCAGGCGCCCGGCTATCGGTTCGTGACGCGGGACGTCGTCGTTCCCGCGGGGCTCGCGGATCCCGTGCCGTTCGTGGTCGAGAAGCTCGGGGCGATCACCGGGACGGTCCAGGTGCGCTCCGCGGACGGGACGCTCCGGTCGCTCGCGGGTGTCCCGGTGACCGCGACCGACGCCGCGGGCAACACCTTCACGGCCACGTCCGGGGACACCGGGCGGTACGACATCACGGGCACGGCCGTGCGGCAGGGCCTCGCCGCGGGGCCCTGGACGGTCACGGCCGTCGTGACCGGCTACGTCATGACCCAGCCGACCGGCTTCTCCGTGACGGTGGTTGAAGGAACGGTGGCGCCGTCGTCCGTGGACGTCGTCCTCAGTGCCGTCCCGGTCGACCTGCGGGTGTTCGTCTTCGACCCGGAGACCGACGAGGGGATCGACGGGCTCACGGTGCTCCTGCGCCGCACCGGGCAGGCGGCGCGGACCGCGGAGCCGTGCACGCCCGTCCCCCCGGCGGAGGTCTGCGGGCTGTACTCCTTCGCCGGCGTCGAACCGGACCGGTACACCCTCGACATCTCCGGCCGCGGGTACGCGCCCCTGACGGTCGCGATCCAGGTGCCCCCCGGTGTCCCGCTGACGCAGATCCCCGTCGCCATCGCCGCCCGGCCGAACACCGTCGGCGGGACCGTCCTCGGCCAGCAGGGTTCGGGCGCACCGGCCGCGGTGGACGGTGCCGCGATCCGGCTGACCTCGGCGGCCGCCCCGGACTTCCTCCGCGAGACGACGAGCGATGCCGACGGCGCGTTCAGCGTCACCGGGGTCCCCGACGGCACCTACTCCCTCGCCGTGTCCGCCGACGGCTACGTCGCCACGTCCCGGGCGGTCCAGGTCGGCGGTGGGCAGGTCCTGTCCGTCGAGGTCGTGCTCTACGTCGAGGTGCGGCAGGTGGTCGTGACCGTGACGTCCGTCCAGGGCTTCGACCTCACCGGCGCCCTGGTCCGGCTGGCGCGCGTCGCGCCCGACCCGGACACCGGTGTCGACGTCACCACGCCGTTGCCGCTCGCCGCCCAGCCGGTCGTGCGCACCTCGGCGTCGGCGAGTACGTACTCCACCACCTTCAACCAGGCGCCCGCGGGCCGGCTGGTGGCGACCGTCTCCGGCCCGAGCGGCCACTACGGGGAGTACTCCTCGGCGGAGGTCAGCACGGCGGCGACCACCGCACCGGCGCCGGTGCAGATCCCGATCTCGGTGGACGAGGTGCGGATCCGGATCAGTGCGACGGCCAGCGGCAGCACCGCACCGCCGACGACGCTGGGCTGGTCCATCACCTCCGGCCCGAACGGCAACCTGGTCACGAGGGCCTCCGGCTCCGCCGGCGTCGGTGCAGGCGCGGACACGGTGTTCCTGCCGCGGGGCACGGCCTACACGGCGCGGTCGGTCCCCGTGGATGGCTGGACGATCACCCCGTCCACGGTCACCTTCGGCGCGGACGACAGGGACGTCGTCGCCTCCTTCGCCCTCGCCCGCCCGCTCCTCACGACGACGACGACGCTGACCGCACCCACGGCCGGCGCCGTCCTCACACGCGGGGTCCCGGTCACGCTGAGCGCGACCGTGGGGGCGACGTCCAACCAGAACGCCACCGGCCTCGTCCCAGGTAGCGTCACCTTCCTGCTGAACGGGACGGTGCTGGACAGCGCCGACCTCACGGGCAGCGGCGGGACCACGCGGACTGCCTCGGTGACGCTCACCCCCGACGCTTCCTGGGAGCTCGGGGCAGGCACGATCACGGCCCGGTTCGACGAGACGACGACGCATGCCGGCTCGGTGTCGGGCGCTGTCGCGGTCACCGTCGTCGCGCCGACGACCACGTCGCTGACGGCGTCGGACGGCGGCACGTCGACGGGCGACACCCTGACGGTGCCGACGGGGACCACGGTCACCCTCACGGCGACGGTGACGCCGAACGGCGCCCCCGGTCAGGTCGTGTTCACCCGCACCGCACCGACGGCCGGTGCCGTCGCGACGGTGACCGCGGAGGCCGACGGCACCGTGACCACCACGGTCACGCTGTCGGCCGCCGGGGAGTACACCTTCCGGGCGGCCTACGACCCGGGGACGGCCGTCACGCACCTGTCGTCGCAGGACACGGTGACCGTGGTCGTCGAGCCCGCGCCCTGAACGGGCCCACAACTTGGCCGGCCGGCCAAGCTGTGGGCGGGACCGGCCGGCCGGCGCGTCAGCCGAGCAGAGCGCTGACCGCCCAGGCGGCGCCGCCGATGGCGAGCATCGCGGCGAGCCAGACGAGCGGGAAGGGCTCGCCCGGTTCGGGCTCCCGCTCCACCACGGGCGCGGGCGCGGGCTCGGGGAGCGGGACGGGCACGGGCAACGGCGGCGGGGGCGGCGTCATCTCCGCCCCGCAGCGCAGGCACCACGCCTCGCCAGGCACGTTGAGCTCCGCGCACGCGGGGCAGGGCACCGAGACGACGAGGTCGGCGCCGGAGGTGCCGGGCGACCGGCGTCGGGCCGCGTCGACGTCGCCGTCGGGCCCGCCGACGACGTCCTCGCGGCGCGCCCAGAACAGCGGGTAGTCGCAGCCGGGGTCGGGGCAGAAGTCCTGCGCCGCCCGCCGCGAGAGCGTGACGGTCCGGGCGGTGCCGCACCCGGGGCACACGAGCGTCGTCGTCGTGGGCGTCGGTGCCGAGGTGGGGACGGCCCCCGAGCGGACGGACACCCGGACGGGGACGACCGTCGGCGCGACGTCGTCGTGCCGGTCCGTCCCGCCTCCGGCCTCGGGGGCGGGCGTGACCGGGCGGACCTCGACCGGGGTGCTGGCCGCGACGACGGGCAGCGGTGTGGTGACGTCGGGGGAGTCCGCGGCCGGCGGGCGGGCCTGCGTCATGGTGCTTCTCCTGGTGCGGGCGTCGGTCGGTGCGGTGCGGCGTCCGTCGGCGGGTCCGGCGGTGCTGCCTCCGGGGGAGCCCCCGGCCCGGCGACCGGCCAGACGAGGCGGTCGCCGATCCAGAGCTCGGCCCGGACGTGGGCCGGGACCTCGTCGGCGACGAGGTCGACGAAGTCCGCCTCGCTCAGCCCCCCGGTCCCGGCCACCCTCATGATCACCCATGCGGTGTCCGGGGGAGCGCCGCCCTCGCGCCACACGCCGCCGCCGTCCTCGACGTGCGCCGGCGCCCCGCTGAAGAGCGTCAGCACGTCCCGCAGCCCGCGCAGGGTGCCGCGCCACGGGAGCGTCCTCGCCGTGGTGACGAGCATGCGCCGCTGGAGGTCGACGGCGAGCCCCGGGTCCAGCCCGTCCTGGCCGATCCACCCCGCCATCCACCGCACCATGTCCGGGGGTGCGACGGCGGGGTCGACGAGGTGCTCGAGGTTGTCGGCGTGCGCGACGAGCGTGTCGGCCTGCGCCTGGAACAGCGAGACGAACCGCGTGAAGAAGTCGTCGGCCAGCATGCCCGCGGGGAGCTGGTCGACCATCCAGCGCCGGCTCCTCACCGGACGACCACCCGGTTCCGCGCCGCGAGGAACAGCGTGTGCGGCTCGGGACGGATGCTCTCCCGGCCCGTCGCGAGCCGAGCGCCGTTGCGCAGGTCGTACTCGAACAGGACGACCTCCTCGACGCGTTCCACGCCGTCGACCGCCTCGAGCAGGCCGGCCACAGCGGTCGCGGACAGCTCGGCGTCGAAGGGCCAGCCGTTGCCGTCCGGCCCGCCGGTGAGCGGGTTGACGTAGCGGGCCAGCAGGTCGTCGACGCGCTGGCTGACCATCGCCGGCGGACGCCCCGGGAGGGCCCTCACCAGGGCGGCGACGCTCACGCCCTGGTAGAAGGGGGTGCCCACCTCGACGGCGACGCCCACGGGCCGGCGCTCGTCGAGCTCCCGGCTGATGCTGGCGAGCAGGTCCTCGGAGAGGGCGTAGTCGTCCAGGACGTGCTGGGCGGGCGGCTTGCGGACCTGGGGGACCACGAGCACGCGCACGGCCCCGGTCCCCGTCTCGGTGCCCGGCAGGCACCGGGTCCGCGCGACCTCGATCGACACCTCCTGGGTGATGCGCTCGAAGTCGCGTGCGGTCACCGCGCGCTGACCCGTCCGCAGGAGCAGGGGCCCGCGGACCTTGGCCTCCTCGACGGTCTCCGCGTCGACCCCGCCGGCCGCCGCGCGCAGGTTCGACACGGAGGCGACGAACGGCAGGGACGTGACCATCCGGGTCAGGGTGCGGGCGCCGACGTTGCCGGCCGCCCCGCCGCCGGTGCGGTAGGGCGTCACCTGCACGACGGCGCCGTCGGGCGGGACCGCGCCGTGCTGGCGGACGGTGCCGTCCGGGTACCGCACCTGGGGTCCGAAGCGGACGGTCCCGGTCGCGGACTCCCAGACGACGTGCCGGTCGGTCGGCCCCGAGACCGCGAAGTCCTCGACCTCGGTCCAGTCCTCCGTCCCGGCCGCGGTCATGACCTGGACGATCTCGCCCTCGCGCCGCTCGGCGACAGGCGTGGCGGTCACCTGGAAGCGCTGCCCCGGCACGCCGGTGGACCGGCCCAGGCGCTCGGCGGCCAGACGGGCGGCGTGCTCGGCGGGCACCGTGAGGCCGACGGCGTGGGCGGCCACCGACTCCAGGCGCGGGGACTTCTCGTACGTCGGCTGGCCCGGCCGCGGGTGCCGCAGCCGGACGCGCAGCCAGTACGCCGACGCCCGGCCGAGGGTGAGCCGCTCGTGCTCGCGCGGGACGAGCAGGACGATCTGCCCGTCCCGGTTGAGCCCGCCCGTGGTGTCGCTGTGCACCTCGACGGGGACCCACGCCTCCCCGCTCCACGCCTCCCAGGCCAGCGGCGGGTCCTGCGGGTCGATGCCGTACCCCTCGGCGCTCGCGACCACCGAGAGCTGGAGCGCGACGTCGGCGAGGGACCCGGCGAAGCCGAGGTGCAGCGCGTCACCGGGGGTCAGCGGCGTGGAGCCGAAGCAGGCGACCGCGCTCCCGGGGTAGGTGAGGTCCTCCCAGACGTCGCCGACCTGCTCGTCGCGCGCCCGGCTCGTCACCGCTGCGACGAGCCGCGGCGGGTCGACGACGCCCGGACGGGAGGTGGAGAAGACGACGCTCGTGCCGGACTCCGCGCTCGTCCCGACCTCCGTGCCGGCGGGGACCTCGAGCCGGCTGCGCGCCGGGGCGCCGAACCAGAACGTCACGTCCGCGCGCGCGACGGAGGGCGGGAACGGCTCGATGCCGACGAGGTTGAGGAAGTGCACGTAGAGGCGGTCCGGCACCTGGTTGACCCGGTACAGGACCATCTCGCTCATCCAGGCGAAGAGCTCGATGAGTGCGACGCCGGGGTCGGACACGTTGTGGTTGGTCCACTCCGGGGTGAACCGCGGGATCATCCGCTTGGTCTCGTCGACGATGTCCTGGAACGACCGGTCGTCGAGGTGGGGAGGGGGCAGCGGCATCAGCGGTCCTCACGAGGGATGACGTAGAACGGGTAGACGAGGTTGCGCCGGTCGTTGGTCGCCTTGACGCGGTAGGTGATCTGGATGCGGACCAGGCCCGGCTCGTCGCCGTCCTGGACCGGCTCGACGGCCTCGACCTCCACGCGGGGCTCCCACTGGGCGAGGGCGTCCCGGACCGCCTCGGCGATGAGCCCGAGGAGGTTGGCGGTCACGGGCTCGAAGAGCAGGTCCCAGATGCGGCAGCCGAACGCCGGGCGCATGAGCCGTTCGCCCGGGGCCGTGAGCAGGACGACGCGGATCGACCGGTCCAGGTCCTCCGCGCCGCGGGTGAGGCGCAGGGAGCCGGTGTGGTCGATCTCGAGGGGCCAGGAGAAGCCCCGACCGATGAAGGACGCGTCGGCGCGCTCGACGCTCCCCGCGCCGGCGCTCAGCTGTGTGCCGTCCATCAGTTGATCTGCACCATCCCGCCCTTGATGATCGTCTGCCCCGCCCCGGCGTCGACCGTCGCGCTCGCCTGGCCCTTGAGCTCCACCTGCACCGCGGACGCGGAGAGCTTCTGCGTGCCCTTGAGGACCACCTCGTTGCCCTCGATCGTCACCTTCTGCTGCCCCTTGATCGAGACGGTGGTGCCCTCGACCTTGACCGCGCCGTTGCCGTCCATCTCGAGGAAGGTGTCGCCGACCTTGATCTTGAGGGGCTTGCCGGACGGCATCGTCAGGTCGGCGCGGTCCTTGCCGAGCCGCAGCGAGACCTCCTCGCCGGCCAGGTGCAGCCGGACGAACTCGTCGGCCGGGGCCGTGCCGTCGCCGATCTCGATGACGTGCCCCCGTCGCGAGACGATCCGGCGTCGGGCCACCGCCCGGCCGTTGGCGAGCGCGGTGGGCACCTGCGACTTGGCGCCGTGCAGGCCGCCGAGCACCACCGGCCGGCGCAGGTCGCCGTCCTCGAAGCCGACCAGCACCTCGTCGCCGACCTCGGGCAGGAACTGGATGCCGCTGTCCTTGCCGCCGCCCACCGTGGCGAGCCGCGCCCAGGACGTCCGCGCGCCGGCGTCGACGCCCGGGAGGCTGACCTGCGCCATGATCTGGTCACCCTCCGCGGCGATGCCCGGGCCGCTCTCGCCGAGGCTCAGCCGCTCGACCTGGCCGACCACGAGTCCGGCGTGCCGGAAGGCCGGGGCCGACGGCGTCCCGGGCGCCGGATCCGGCGTGCCCACGGCCACCGGGTCGCGGTCACCCGCGACGAACCGGGTGTGGAACCCGGTCCGGGTGTAGACGTGCTCGACCTGACGGACGGGGTACGTGGCGTTGCCAGGTCCCATCTCCTCGACCTGCACCGTGCCGCCGGGGCGCAGGTCCGGCCGGATGGTGCAGCGACCGCGGGCCAGGACCCGGCCCCGGCTCGTGGCGAGCGCGGTCGCGAGCATCTTCGCCTCGGTCGCGTCCGTGGGACCGAGGTCGGCGGCGAGGTGCTGGCGGGTGGACGACGGGAGGGTGCCGGCCATCGTCGTCAGCGACTCCGGCAACGTGGTCGGCACGTCGGCCTCCCCCACGACGACCTCCTGCCGGAGCGGGTTCCAGCCCCGCACCGTCACCGAGCTCGGCAGGTCGTCACTCACCCGCACGGAGAACTCCTGCAGCCCGGTCCGGGTGGCCACGGTCACCGGCGGCGCGATCGTGGCGCCACCGGCCCACACGTGGAAGGTGTCGTCGTGGACGACCCAGGACGCGCCGATGCGGCGGGTGACCTGGTCGACGCAGGACAGGGCGGTCCCGGTCCGCAGGAAGTAGTCGAACCTCGTCGACGGCAGGCCTGAGGCCTGGAGCGGCATGGGTGCCACGAGCCGGGTCAGGACGTCGGTGCAGGACAGGTCGGCCATCGTCGCCGCGGCCCCGGTGTGGGTGAGCTCCACCGCCCGGTCCTGGGCGACCACCACGAGCTCCGGCGTGGCCCCCGCACGCTGGTCCAGGCCCATCGAGGTGACCACCCCGGCGAAGACCTGCTCCAGGCTCGCGCCGTGCTCCAGACCGCGCGCGCTGACGGTCACCCTCCGGCCGATCGCGAACGGCGAGCTCGTCGCCAGGGCGAAGCCGGGGGCCGCGAGGCGCACCGTGCACCGGCCTACCGTGCCCACGCCGAGCAGGACGCGGAGCTCGACCAGCGCGTCCGTCACCGCGGTCGGGACGGGACTGCCCTCGACCTCGACGTGCGGTGCGAGCGAGGTGCCCGTCGAGTCCGGGGCGGTCACGCTCATGCCTGGTCCCGCGGGATCGACAGGAGCGTACCCGGCCGCAGGTCGAGCGGGTCCTCGATGCCGTTCGCCCCGGCGAGCGCCCGCCACCGGGTCGCGTCGCCGTAGTACCGCGCGGCGATCCGGTCGAGGGTCTCGCCGGCCTGGACGCGGTGCACCCGGTGCGGACGCGGGGTGCCCGAGGTCGGGTTCTGCGGGCCGAACGCGTGGGACGGCTCGTACTGGCGCAGGACGAGGTCCATGGTCGCGCGCAGCGGGGTGCCCGTCGTCGAGAAGTAGGTGAAGACCAGGTCGAGCTGCACGATCACGGCCTTGAAGGAGTGCAGGTCGCCCCAGTGCAGCGTCACGTACGGCGGCCGGGCGTTGCCGGTCGTCTCGTCCGTCCCGGGCAGGGCCGCGTCCACGTCCATGAGCGCGACGACCTTGCCGGTGTGGCGCGTGACGGGGGTGCCGTCGTGGGTCGTGTCGAAGAAGAGCTGGACCGCCATGACCCCCGGCAGCGCGCCGCCGTAGGTCAGCCGCGGGACGCCGCGACCGGGACGGGACTGCCCGTTCCACAGGTTCGCCCGGGAGACCGACACCTGCGACGGGTTGTACAGGCACGGGACGCGCTCGCCGCCCTCGATCTCGAGGAACGCCTTCTCGGTGGCCATCAGAACACCCCTCCGGTGGTGCGGTGCACGCGCCGCTCGACCTCGTCGACGACCCGCTCCTCGATGCGCTCGACGACCCGCTCGACGATCTCGTCCAGCACGTCCGGGTCGAGGGCGTCCCGACCGGGGGCGAGCTCGGACCGCCGGAAGGAGAACGCCGTCGCGGGGACGGGCGGCGGGCCGCCCGGGACTAGGGCTGACGACGGGTCGCTCATGGTGGTGACCTCCCGGGCCGGGCTGGTGGACGGCTGACCGGCCGCCGACGACGGCGTCGTGGCGCCACCCCGCGCAGGTGCGCCCGGCGTCGCGGCCCGGTCCAGCGCCTGGAAGTGGGCGAGGGCGTTGCGGAACGTCGACGGCGCGTCCCCCGACGGCGCCACGGGTAGCCCCTCGGCGGGTGCGGGGGCTCCTCGCCCGGACCGCGGCCGCGGTGAGCCCGACGGGGGGTCGACGAGCCGCCGGACCGGAGTGACCCGCGGGGGCAGGACGGTGCGCCCCTCCGCCGCGGACCGGGCGACCGCCGGGAGTGACGGCGCCGCGCCACCGCCCGGTCCGGGACGCGTGGCCCCGGACAGGATCTCGGCCGTCACGGCCGCGAGCGCGGCGCGCGAGGCTCCGCCGCCCCTCGGCGGGCGCGCCGGGCCGGCCGTGACGGAGGTCCGCTGCGGGGACGAGGTCGTTCCCGCTCCACCGAGGTGCTGGCTCCGGGCGCCGGGGGCGGGCGTCGCGCTCGTCGCGAGGGTCGCGCGGCGGACGAGCCCGCGGCGCAGCCCGGGCGTCGCCGGCGGGGCGCTGCCGATGGCCGGGCCGGGCCGGGCCGCGCCGGTGACCGCGCGGTCGCGTGCCCCGCCCAGGCCGTGTGCCGCGGGGGTCCCGGGCCGGTCGGACCGTGCGGGGGCGACCGACCGCAGCACCCGCGGCGTCGTCGGCGCCAGTCCGAGGCCCCAGCCGTGTGCCGTCGTGGCCGGCGTCCGCGGGGCCGGTCGGGCGGGTGCCTCCGCGCCCGTGGCGGACGACGAGCGCGGGCCGCCGGCAGGGGACCGGTCGTCGGCCCAGGAGGACGGGCCGTTCCCGGGGGACACCGGCCTCGCCGACACCCCCGCGACGGGGCCCGACGTGGCGGTGCTCGACGCGACGGTGCTCGACGTGGCGGTGCGCGACGTGGCGGTGCCCGGCGCGGTGGTGCTCGACCTGACGGTGACCGGCGTGGTGGCCGATGGCGTGGTGGCCGATGGCGTGAGGGCCGATGGGGTGGTGGGCGCCACGCCGCTGGTCGTGGCGACGGTGGCTGTGGGCGTGCGCGTGGTGGCACCCATGCCCGAGCTGTCGGGCCGGGTGTCCCGTCCGGCGGCGGCGGGGACAGCCGGCCACGGTCCCTGTCCCCGCACCGCGCCGCCCCGGGAGACGGCACCGGCCACGACGGCCCCGGCGCTGCGGCGTCGCACGACGCTCCTGCTCGCGCGAGGCGCCCGGGTCGTCGACGCGGCCGCCGTGGCCGAGGACGTGCGGGTCGAGCTGTCGCCGGTCAGGAGGCCCCTCGCCGGACGACCGACGCCGGGCAGCCCCCCACCGTGCAGACCGCCCCCGTGCAGGACCAGGCTCAGCGGTCGGCCGTCGGTTCGTGCGCTCCTCGTGCCGACCGCACCGGTGGACCTGCGGACCGCAGCCGTCGCGCCCGCGACGGCCGGGTGGCTGTCGTGCGCGGCGGTGGGG
>NZ_CAMPHH010000074.1 GCF_946885855.1 uncultured Actinotalea sp.
GGCGGGCCCGACGACTCGGGGACGGGTGCGGCGGAGTCCACGCCGTCGGTGGCGCGGACGGCCTCGAGCACGGCGTCGAGGTCCGCCTCCGGGGCGAAGACCGTGACGGGCTGCACCTGACCCGCGGGGAAGTGCTCCGCCACGACCTCCTGGCCCGCGACCGACTCCACCTCCGTGAGGAAGATGTCGGTCTCGCTCGTACCGCTCGCCCGCAGCTGCGGCACGAAGGCCGTCGCGGCGAGGAGCACCAGGGCGGTGGTCACCCACACCACGCGGGGGCGACGCCCGATGAGCCGGGAGACGCGGCCCCACGCGCCGCTGCGCGCCTCCACCTCGGCGAGCGTCTCGACGTGGTCGTCGTCGGCGTCCGAGCGCGGCCGCGGCACGCGCGGCCAGAAGATCAGCCGGGCGAAGCGCTGCCCGCCGACCAGCAGCAGCGCGGGCAGGAGCGTCAGCGCCGCGACGAACGCCGCGACGATGCCGATGGCCGCCACCGGGCCCAGGCTCGAGTTCGAGGTGAGGTCGGACAGGAGCAGCGTGAGGAGACCGGCGATGACCGTGCCCGCGCTGGCCGCGATCGGCTCGATCGACGCCCGCAGCGCACGGCGCATCGCGGTGTAGGGCGACGCGACCCGGCCCAGCTCCTCGCGGTACCGGGCGACGATGAGCAGCGAGTAGTCGGTCGCCGCGCCGACGACGAGGATGAAGAGGATGCCCTGGCTCTGGCCGTTGAGGACGAGCACCCCGGCCGCGGCGAGCTGGTAGACGACCAGCCCCGCGGCGGCGAGCGCGAACACCGAGGTGAACAGCACCGTGAAAGGCAGGCTGGGCGAGCGGTAGACCAGCACGAGGATGACGAAGACGACGACGAGCGCGACGAGCAGCAGGATGCCGTCGATGCCGCCGAAGGCCTCCACGAGGTCGGCGACCGCGCCGGCGGGGCCGGTGACCCACGCCTCCAGGCCGGCGTCGTCCAGGTCGGCGGTGGCGGCGCGGAGCACCGTGACGACCTCGTTGAGGACGCGCTCCTCCCCCACGGTCTCCTGGACCGCCTCGCCGTCCAGCGACAGCGCCAGGAGCGCGGCCTCACCGTCCTGGGACGGCACGGGGAAGACCGGCGCCAGGAGGACGTCCTCGATCGTCCGCCCCTCCCCGATCTCCAGGCCCGGGACCGTGCCGGCGAACTCCTCCACCGCGGCGAGCTGCTCCGGGGTCAGCGCCCCGTCGCCCTCGACGACGACGATCGCCGGAAGCACCTCCTCGTCGGAGAAGCCCTCCGCCAGCTCGGCCGCCCGCGTGGACTCGGCGCTGCGCGGCAGGAACGCGGCGGCGTCGTTCTCCTGCACCTCCGAGAGCTGACCGATGGACTGGCCACCGACCCCGGCGAGGGTCAACCACACCAGCAGGACACCCAGGATGGCCAGACCGCGCAGGAACCCGCGACGGCGGCTCGTCGAATCGCTCAGCATGCTGAGTATGATGACCCCGACTAGCCTCGTCGCACAAACGAGGCCGTCGACGGCGGTTCTCAGGATCCGCGCCGCAGGCGGGAGGTGAGATGGAGCGCACCGGCCACTGGCCCACCGGACGGCTCCTGGCCGCCGTGGCCCGGCGCATCGAGCGGGAGTGGAACGCCCACCTCGACGGCTGGGAGCTCAACCACGCCAGCCTCCCTGTGCTCTTCCACCTCGCGCGCGGACCGCACTCCCAGCGCGACCTGGCCCGTGCGAACGGCGTGACCGAGCAGACGATGAGCCGGATCCTCGCCCGCCTGGAGCGCTCCGGGTACATCGCCCGCGAGCCTCACGCCACGGACCGCCGCCGCCACGACGTCGTCCTGACCCCGGCCGGACGCGCGGTCATGGCCGAGGCCGGCGACCCGCGCCCCGCCGAGGAGATGAGCATCCGGGGGCTGGCACCGGAGCAGGTGGAGCAGCTCCGCGAGCTCCTCGGCCTCATGCTGGCGGCCCACCCGCTCGAGGACGACCGCGAGGACCCCACCCCGCGCGGGCCCGACGGTGCCGGCCACGCCTTCCGGCCGCCCACCGCCGACGGCGTACCGACGCAGCCGGGCCGCCGCGCACCCGGCCCGTGACCGGCGCCCCGGTCGGGAGGAGGACCCCGCTGGCGTACCGTGACCGTGTGCCCGACGTCGCCCCGCGGCCTGCGCCCGCACCGGCCGCCACCCTCCGCCTGGACGACCACCCCGCGACGGAGAGCGACGGGCTGGTGACCGTCGACCTCGGCATCGGACTGCGGCACGTGCCGTACCAGGCGGCGTGGGACCTGCAGCGCGAGGTCCACGGCGCCGTCGTCGAGCGCACCCGGCCGGACACCGTGCTGGTGCTGGAGCACGAGAGCGTCTACACCGCCGGCAAGCGCACCGCCTCGTGGGACCGCCCGGTCGACGGCACGCCCGTCGTCGACGTCGACCGCGGCGGGAAGATCACCTGGCACGGTCCCGGCCAGCTCGTCGCATACCCGCTCGTGCGCCTGCGCGAACCGGTCGACGTCGTCGCCTACGTCCGCGCGCTCGAGGCCGCCGTGATCGCCGTCTGCGCCCGGCTCGGCGTCCCGACGCAGCGCGTCGAGGGCCGCAGCGGCGTCTGGGTTGCCGCCGACGACCCGGCGGACGTCCCCCCGCACGGCCTCGCCCGCCGGGAGCGGAAGGTCTGTGCCATCGGCGTGCGGGTCGCCCGCGGCGCGACGATGCACGGCCTCGCGCTCAACTGCGACCCGGACCTGGGGGCGTTCGGGCGGATCGTGCCGTGCGGGATCGACGACGCGGACGTGACCTCGCTCTCCGCCGAGCTGGGCCGCGACGTGCCCGTCGAGGAGGTCCTGCCCCTCCTGCGGGAGGAGCTCGCGGCAGCCCTCGCCCCGCTGCGCGCCGCTGCCGGCCCGACGACGTCCTGAGCCGTTCTGGGCCGTTCTGGGCCGTCCCGAGACGTCCTGAGCACGACCTGGGCGCGCACCCGTCACCCCCGGGGATCGTCCGACGTCTGACGTACAGTGGTCGGCGTGACGATCGCACCCGAGGGCCGCCGCATGCTCCGCGTCGAGGCGCGCAACGCCGCGACCCCGATCGAGAAGAAGCCGGAGTGGATCCGGACCCGCGCGACGATGGGCCCGGAGTACACGGAGCTGAAGAAGCTCGTCCAGGGCGAGAAGCTCCACACGGTGTGCGAGGAAGCCGGCTGCCCCAACATCTTCGAGTGCTGGGAGGACCGGGAGGCGACGTTCCTCATCGGTGGTGACCAGTGCACCCGCCGCTGCGACTTCTGCCAGATCGACACCGGCAAGCCCGCCGACTTCGACCGGGACGAGCCGCGCCGGGTCGCCGAGTCCGTCCGTGCGATGGGCCTGCGGTACTCGACCGTGACCGGCGTCGCGCGCGACGACCTGCCCGACGGCGGCGCGTGGCTCTACGCGGAGACGGTCCGGCAGATCCACGCGCTGAACCCCGGCACGGGTGTCGAGCTGCTCATCCCCGACTTCAACGCGCGTCCGGACCAGCTGGCCGAGGTGTTCTCCGCCCGGCCGGAGGTCCTCGCGCACAACGTCGAGACCGTGCCGAGGATCTTCAAGCAGATCCGCCCGGCGTTCCGCTACGAGCGGTCGCTGTCCGTCATCCGCTCCGCGCGGGACGACGGCTTCGTCACGAAGTCCAACCTCATCCTCGGGATGGGCGAGACGTACGAGGAGGTCGTCGAGGCGCTGCAGGACCTGCACGACGCCGGCTGCGACCTGCTCACGATCACGCAGTACCTGCGTCCCTCCGTCCGCCACCACCCGGTCGAGCGGTGGGTCAAGCCGGAGGAGTTCGTGGCGCTGTCGGAGGAGGCCGAGCGGATCGGCTTCCTCGGCGTCATGTCAGGCCCCCTGGTCCGCTCCTCCTACCGGGCCGGCCGGCTCTGGGCCCAGGCGATGACCCGCCGGGGCGAGGCGATCCCCGAGGCGCTCGCGCACCTGGCAACGCCCGGCAGCGCGCGCCAGGAGGCCTCGAGCCTGCTCAGCCGCCGCTGACCGGCCAGTAGACTCCACGCCCATGGCCCGCGATCGCTCCACCCCGTCCTCGCCTGCCGCCGACGCCGCCGGGGGCAAGCCGAAGAAGGTCAAGAAGGTCCGGTGGTACCACCGGGTCTGGGATGCCTTCCAGATGACGCGGCGGGTCGACCCCGCGGTGACCTGGTGGGTCCTGCTGGCGTTCTTCGGGGTGCTCGCCGTCGGCCTCACGCTGGGCTTCGTCTTCGACAGCCCGGTCTACGCGACGTTCGTGACGCTGCCCTTCGCGTTCCTCGCGGCCCTCTTCATCCTGGCCCGGCGCGCGGAGACCGCCGCGTACCGGCAGATCGAGGGCCAGCCGGGCGCCTCCCTGTCGGCGCTCAAGACCATCCGGCGCGGCTGGGACTTCGGCGAGGAGCCGGTCGCGGTCGAGCCGCGCGGGCAGGAGCTCGTCTTCCGCGGGATCGGGCGACCGGGCATCGTCCTCGTCGGCGAGGGGAACCCCCACCGGGCCCAGCGCCTGCTCGAGGCGGAGCGCAAGAAGGTCGCGCGCGTGCTGCCGAACGTTCCCATCACCCTCCTGCAGTCCGGCTCGGAGGAGGGACAGGTCCCGCTGAAGAAGCTGCCCGGCACCGTGCGCAAGCTCAAGCCGAAGCTGACCAAGCAGGAGGTCGCCGAGGTGGGCAAGCGGCTGCGGGCCCTGGGCGGCGCGCGCCTTCCCGTGCCCAAGGGCATCGACCCGTTCAAGGCTCGACCGGACCGCAAGGGGATGCGCGGCCGCTGATCGACGTCCCGAGAGGCGCCGGTCCCCGTGACGGCGTCAGCGACGGACGAGAACGGTCCCCGCTGCGACGTCGTGCAGGCCTCGACCCGTGCCGTCCCACACGACCGCGGGGATGACGAGGCACAGCAGGACCGTCCGGACCACGCCGAGCAGGAGACCCGGCGGCGGCAGGAGCGCGGGCAGCACCGGCTCGGACCGGCGTGCACGGGCGGCATCACCGGCCACGGTGACGAGGTCCGCGAGCCGGACGACCTGGATCCCCGCCACACGGTGCCCGATCGTCGTGCCGAGCAGCGAGACGAGCACGGCCGTGGACACCGCGAAGACGCCCAGCGTCGCCCACTCGTCGAAGCCGAAGAACGCCGAGCTGATCAGCGACGCGAGAGCCCAGTCGATCCCGAGGCCGACGACGCGGCGACCCACCCCGGCCCGTGACCCGGGGCCGTCCGCCGGCAGCCCGAGGTCACGGCCCCGGACCGGACCTGCCGAACCGTCGCCCGCCCCCTCGCCGCCGGGCGTACCCTCCAGCCAGGAGCCGATGTCACTGCGTCGCGCTGCCACCGCAGCAGGGTATCCGCGGCGCCTGTGCCGGATCTGTGCAGCACGTCCGCCGGGCGTCTGCGGCCTCCGCCGGCCGCGCGCCCGAGGCGTGGTCGTCGGTAACGCGACGGAAACATGAGGTACACCCCAGGGAAACCGCACCGGCCTAGGTTCGTCCCCGTCGCCCATCCCCCGCATGCCTGCGCCTGCGCGAGCACCGAGATCGAGGAGAGCACTGCATGTTCAGTTCCGCAGACGAGCTCATGACGTTCATCCAGGAGGAGGGCGTGCAGTTCGTCGACGTCCGCTTCTGCGACCTGCCCGGCGTGATGCAGCACTTCAACGTGCCGGCCTCCACCGTCGACGCGAGCTTCTTCACCGAGGGCCAGATGTTCGACGGCTCCTCGATCCGCGGCTTCCAGGCCATCCACGAGTCCGACATGAAGCTCCTCGCGGACATCTCGACGGCGTACCTCGACCCGTTCCGGGAGCGCAAGACGCTCGTCATCAACATGTCGATCGTCGACCCGTACACGGACGAGCCGTACAGCCGCGACCCCCGCCAGATCGCCGCGAAGGCCGAGGCGTACCTCAAGTCGACCGGCATCGCCGACACCGCGTTCTTCGCCCCCGAGGCGGAGTTCTACATCTTCGACGACATCCGCTTCCACACGAGCCAGTCCGAGAGCTACTACCACATCGACTCCATCGAGGCGGCGTGGAACACGGGCCGCAAGGAGGACGGCGGGAACCTCGGGCACAAGACGCCGTACAAGGGCGGGTACTTCCCCGTGCCCCCGGTGGACCACTTCGCCGACCTGCGCGACGAGATCTGCGAGGAGCTCGACAAGGTCGGTCTCCAGGTCGAGCGGTCCCACCACGAGGTCGGGACGGCCGGTCAGGCGGAGATCAACTACCGCTTCGACACGCTGGCCAAGTCCGCCGACAAGGTCATGCTGTTCAAGTACGTCGTCAAGAACGTGGTGCACCGCAACGGGCGGACCGTCACCTTCATGCCGAAGCCGCTCTTCGGTGACAACGGGTCGGGCATGCACTGCCACCAGTCGCTGTGGAAGGACGGCGAGCCCCTCTTCTACGACGAGAAGGGCTACGGCGGCCTCTCGGACACGGCGCGCTGGTACATCGGCGGTCTCCTCAAGCACGCGCCCTCGCTGCTCGCGTTCACCAACCCCACGGTGAACAGCTACCACCGTCTGGTGCCGGGCTACGAGGCGCCCGTGAACCTCGTCTACTCGGCGCGCAACCGCTCGGCCTGCGTCCGGATCCCCGTGACCGGGTCCAGCCCCAAGGCCAAGCGCATCGAGTTCCGGGTCCCGGACGCTTCCTCGAACCCGTACCTGGCGTTCGCCGCGATGCTCATGGCGGGCCTCGACGGCATCCGCAACAAGATCGAGCCGCCGGAGCCGGTCGACAAGGACCTCTACGAGCTGCCGCCCGAGGAGCACGCCGCGATCCAGCAGGTGCCGGCGTCGCTCGGTGAGGCGCTCGACGCGCTCGAGGCCGACCACGACTACCTCACCGAGGGTGGCGTCTTCACGCCGGACCTCATCGAGACGTGGATCGACTTCAAGCGCACGCACGAGATCGACCCGATCCGCCTGCGGCCGCACCCGCACGAGTTCGAGCTCTACTTCGACTGCTGACGGTCGCCGCGTCGGCGCCCGACGCTCCCGGCCGACGACGACGCCCCGGTCCCCTTCGAGGGACCGGGGCGTCGTGGTGCAGGCCCGGCATGGGGGTTCGGCGTGCGCACGGACCCGCTACCCTCGCCCGGTGCGCCTCCTGCTGACCGGCTCCAACGGCTTCGTCGGCGCCCGCATCGCCGCCGACGCGCGCGCCCGAGGCTGGCACGTCGTCGGGCTGGGCCGGGCACCGCGCCCCGGGTCCGCGGTCGACGAGTACGTCCGGCACGACCTCGCCCGGCCGCTCCCGCACGACGCGGTCCGGGGCGGCGTGGACGCCGTCGTGCACTGCGCCGCGCTCGCCTCGCCGTGGGCGGCGCCGTCGGCGTTCGTCGCGGCCAACGTCGAGGGGACCCGGACCGTCGTGCGGTGGGCGCAGGACCACGGCGCCCCGCCGCTCGTCTACGTCTCGTCCTCCAGCGTGCTCTACCGCGACGAGCACCAGCTCGCCCTCACCGAGGAGTCGCCCGTCCCGGCGGACGAGGACCAGATCAACGTCTACTCCCGCACCAAGCGCGTGGGCGAGCGGATCGTGGCGCGGTACCCCGGACCCACGACCGTCGTGCGACCGCGCGCCGTCTTCGGCGCCGGCGACACCGTCCTGCTGCCGCGGATCCTGCGCGCGGCCCGGCGTGGGGTGCTGCCCGTGCTCGAGCCACGCGACGGCCCCCCGGTCCTGTCCGACCTCGTCGAGGTCGACACCGTCGCGCACTACGTCACCGAGGCCCTCGAGCGCCGGGCCGAGGGCCTGTTCCACCTCACCAACGCCCAGACCGTCGAGCTCTACCCCTTCCTGCTCGCGCTCCTGGCCCGGCTGGGCGTGCGCCCGCGCCTGCGCCGCGTCCCGCCCGGGCTGGCGCTCGCCCTCGCCGGCGCCGCCGAGCGCGTCTCGGGGACCGTCCTGGGCTACCGCGAGCCGCCTCTGACCCGGTTCGGCGTCTCGGTGCTCGCGCGGTCCAAGACGTTCGACGTCCGGCGCACGCTCGCGACCCTCGGCGACCCTGCCGTGAGCCTCGACGAGGGCGTCGAGCGCCTGGTCGCCGCGCATGCCTGACGACCGGGCCCGCCTCGCCTGGGGTCTGATCGGGCTGACGGCGGCCCTGCAGGGCCTCCGGCTGCTCGTCGCCGCCGACACGCTCGCGCGCGGCGACGTCGTGAGGCCGCCCGGCGCGGACCGCCGGCAGGAGGACGGGCAGGACCGCCGGCAGGACGGGCGCGAGGACGGTCCGATCACCGTGCTGGTCCCGATCCGCTCGGGCGACCCGCTGCTCGCCCCGACGCTCGCGGCCCAGGTCGACGCCCTCGACCGCGCGCACGTCCTCCTCCTCGTGGACGACGACGACGCCGCGGGCCACGCCGCCGCGCAGTCCGCCCGGACGCGGGCACCCCACCGCGTCGCGGTCCGCTCCTTCCCGCCGGCCGACCCGGGCACGAACCCCAAGGTGACCAAGCTCGCCGCGGCCCAGCCGGACGAGGGCGTCGTCGTGCTGCTCGACGACGACACCGTGCTGCCGCGCGCGGCCCTGACCCGGATGGTGGCCGCGCTCGCCCACGGGGACCTCGTGACCGGCATCCCGGTCTACCGGGAGCAGGGCACCGTCTGGGCGCGCCTGCTCGCCGCGTTCGTCAACGGCGGGGCGCTCCTGACCCACCCGGTGCTCGCGCGCACGGGGCCGCCGGTGACGGTCAACGGGATGGCGCTCGTGTGCCGCGCGTCGACGCTCGCGCGCCTCGGCGGCCTGGCGAGCATCGCCCACGAGGTCTGCGACGACTACGCGCTGGCCCGTCTCGTCCGGTCGGCCGGCGGCCGCATCGTGCAGACGACGGTCGCGCACCCCGTCGCGACGACCGTCGCCTCCCCGGGCGAGTACGCGCGCATCCAGCGGCGGTGGCTGCTCTTCGCCCAGCAGGTGGTGCGGGGTGACCTGTCGGCGGCCATGGTCGTCCTGGTGCTCGTGCCGTCAGCCCTGCCGCTCCTGGCCCTCGTCACCACGCTGGCCGCCCGGAGCCGCTCGGCGGTCGCGGGCGCCGTCGGTGTCGGGTTCGCCAAGGCGCTGGCGCTCCGGGTGCTGCGCCGGCGGCTCCACCCCGGGGCGGGGAGCCGCCGGGGCGTGCTCCTCGAGGTGGTGGCCGACGTCCTCACGCCGCTGCACCTCGCCCGTGCCGCCGTCGGCGGCCGTACCGCGGTGTCGTGGCGGGACCGGCAGGTCGTGACCGGCGACGACGGCGCGCCGGTGGCGGTCCGCGCCGCTCGCACCGCACCGGGCGCCGTGCACGCCCCTCGCACGGTGCCGTCCGCCGGACGGGCGCGGACCGCGGCGGCGCGGCCGTGACACCGCGGCAGTGGCTGCGGCGTCACGACCCGGCGGACCACCTCGCCGTCCCCGCCGACGACGTCGCCGTCTGGCTCACCGGGCAGAGCTCGTTCCGGCACAGCGGCCTCTCCGCCGCCCAGGACGCGCTCCTCGACGTGCTCGCGGCGGACGGCTGGTCCACCGTGCGTGCCGGCCTGCCCTGGACGGCGACGGCCGTGCGGTCGCCGTACCGGTCGGAGCCGCTGCCGGTCGCCTCCGCCCGCAACGCCGCACAGTGGCTCGCCGCGCGCACCGACCCGACCTTCGGCGACGACGTCGCCCGGCACCTTGGCCCCGTGCTCGAGCGCACCCGGCGCCGACTCCTCGTCCTGTGCGGCAGCGCCGGGGCCGAGCTGCTGACGGTCGGTCTGCGCCGGCTGGACCCGGACGTCGCGCGGCCCAGCACGACCGTCCTGGCCCTGGGCCCCGTCGGGTCGCTGCCGGCGGACGTCGCCGTGCACGTCGTCCGGGGGCGGACCGACCTCCTCAGTCGCTGGGGGTGCCGCCGCCCGTCCGACACGGTGGTGCCGGGTGGCCACCTCGACTACGCGGCGTCCCCGGACGTCCGGCGCGTCCTGCTCGAGGTCGCCCGCGCCGCCCGCCGGAGCCACCCGTGACCGCGCCCGACAGCGCCGGGTCCCGTCCTCCGGGGCCTCGCGTCCTCCTCGTGGCGCCCCCGTTCAGCGGTCACCTCAACCCCCTGCTCACCCTCGGGACCGGGCTGCGCGCCCGGGGCATGGACGTCCGGGTCGCGACGGGCGCCGCGCGGGCCGGCCTGGTCCGGCACCACGGGTTCGCCGTCGACGTCCTGCTCCGCGACGACCCCGGTGCCCTCGAGCGCATCGCCGACACCGCCGGACCGGTCCGCAGCAGCCCCGTGCTCCTCGCACGCCAGCTGGCCGCCAACCTCGCGATCCTCCCGGTGGCCCGGACCGAGATCGACGCGATCCTGCGGCGGGACCAGCCCGACGTCGTCCTGGCCGACTTCACCGCACCCGTCGCCGGCCTGGCCGCCGACGCCGCCGGGGTGCCGTGGCTGACGACGATGCCGACCCCGTTCGCCCTGGAGACGCGCACCGGGACGCCGTCGTACTGCGGCGGCTGGGGCCCGCCGCGCCACCTCGGGCACCGGCTGCGGGACGCGGCCGGACGCGCCGCGACCCGCACGACCAAGCGTGCGCTGCAGCGGGTCCTCGCCGCCCGGTTCCGTGCGGTGGGCACGGGTGTCTACCGGCCCGACGGCTCCGAGGCGGCCTACTCGCCGCACGGGATCCTCGGCCTCGGGATGCGCGAGCTGGAGCTCCCCCGCGACTGGCCCGCACACCTCGACCTCGTCGGACCGGTGACCGCGACCCCGGAGCCCTGGCCGGTGCCGCCGCGGCTGCCGGACGGACCTCTCGTGCTCGTCACCCTCGGCACCCACCTGCCCTGGGCCAAGCGCGAGCTCGTGCAGCAGGTCCGCGGCCTCGCCCGGGCGCTGCCGGGCCTCCGGTTCGTCGTCAGCCTCGGTGACCCCGCCCAGGCGCGGCCGGAGCCCCTCGAGGTGGTGGACGACGTCGTGGTGCACGCCCACCTGCCGTACGACGACGTCGTGCCGCGCTGCGCCGCCGTCGTCCACCACGGCGGGGCGGGCATCACCTACAGCGCCGTCCGGGCGGGCGTCCCGGCGCTGGTGTGCCCGCAGGACTACGACCAGTTCGACTTCGCGGCGCGGGTCGTGGCCGCGGGGGCCGGCTTGCGGGTGCGCCGCCTCGACGGGGGCGGGACGGCGCAGGCGCTGCGCCGGGTGCTCGCGCTGGAGCGCGCGGCGCTGGACGGGCTCGCGGTCGCGGCGCGGCGGTACGACCCGGTCGGTGCCACCGAGCGGGCCATCCACCGCGTACTGACCCGCCGCTGAGGACCGTCCGAGTCGGGTCACCCGTGTCGGGTCATCCGTGTCGGGTCATCCCGCCTGCGGGGTCGCGGCGCGGACGCGCTACCCGCCGGGACGGAGCCAGCCCTCAGGCCTCCAGGGCCGCCCGGGCCGCTGCGATGCCGTCCGGGCAGTGGGAGGGCACCAGGAGGACGTCCGGACGGCGGCGGGCCAGCGCGCCGAGCGCGGCGAGCGTCCGCCGGTAGGCGCCCCAGTCGTGGGTGACCAGACGGGCCACCGGGTGCGGCAGCTCTCCGTCGGCGATCGCCTGCGAGGACCAGGCGGCGTCGCCCACGAGCAGCACGTCCGCCCGGTGCGCCCGGACGAGGAGCCCGAGGTGACCGTCGGTGTGCCCGGGCAGGGGGACCACGAGCACGCTGCCGTCACCGAGGAGGTCGCGGGCCGGCGGCAGCGGGTGCAGGTCCGCCTCGGGGGCCAGCGGCAGGTCCGCGAGGTCCACCACGCGCTCGGGCAGGTCCGCGGGCAGCAGGGGCGGGAGGTAGCCCCGGCGCAGGCGCCCCAGGCCCCGGCGCGTCCGGTGCCGCCGCCAGGCGCGGGCGTCCAGCACCACCCGCGCCGCCGGCAGGTCGGCCAGCCCGGCCACGTGGTCCGCGTGCAGGTGGCTCAGGACCACCGTGCCCACGTCGCCCGCGGCGAACCCGAGCCGCTCGAGCTGGGCGAGGGCGGTGTCCCCCGGCGCGATCCGCGCCGGGAGCAGGCGACCGTACACGGCGTCGGGCAAGCGTCGCGTCGCGCTCCGGTAGCGCTCGGTGTAGCCGGTGTCGAGCAGGACGAGCCCGTGCGAGGAGTGCTCGACGACCGCCACGAGGCTCGGGAACTCCACCGGCGCCCACCCCGCACCGCGGCGCGCCACGGCGCCGGGGTGCCGGCACGACCCCGCGGTGAGCAGGGTCAGCCCGACCGTGCTGTGAGCCCCGTCGTGCTCCCTGGGGTGACCCCCGTCGCGCGCCACGTCAGTACCGCAGCAGGACAGCGCCGACGGACAGCCCGGCGCCGGTCCCCAGCAGCAGGGCCG
This sequence comes from uncultured Actinotalea sp., assembly GCF_946885855.1. The sequence continues at coordinate 12,335 of NZ_CAMPHH010000074.1, forward strand.
TGTCCCCGCGCCGCAGCCGCCCGGACGTCACCGCGTCGTGCAGCGCGGTGCCGACCGAGGCCGACACCTGGTTCCCGTGCGTGGCGAGGACGTCGACGACGGCCTCGGCGGGCACCCCGACCTTCTCCTTGAGGTAGCGCATCCCCACGCCGCTGGCCTGGTGCGGGACGACGACGTCGACCTCGTGCAGGCCGACGCCGGTCTCCGCGACGAGCTCCGCCAGGAAGCCGGGCAGGCGGGTCACGACCTGGCGCAGCAGGGCCGGGCCGTCCATCCGGAACAGGTGCGCCAGGGGGTCGGCCGACGGCGTCGTCGCGTTCCACCGGGTCCCTCCGGCCTCGATCCGGCAGTGCTCCGCCCCGTCCGGCCACGTCGCGAAGCGCAGGCCCAGTACGGCCGACGGCTGCTCACAGGGACCCGACGAGGCGTCGTCGGCGGGTCCGAGGACGACGGCCGCCGCCCCGTCGCCGAACAGCGCGCTGGACTCCACGACGTCGTGGTCGAGTCCCTTGGACGCCACCTCGCTCGCGACCACCGCGACCCGGTCCCAGCGGCCGGCGGCGATGCCGAGGGTCGCGATCTCCAGGCCGGTGAGGAAGCCGATGCACGAGGCATTGACGTCGAACGCCTCCGTCCGGCCGCCCGGGACGCCGAGGTGGCGCAGGACGAGGACCGCGGTCGTCGGCATGGGCTGCTCGGGGGCGACCCCGGCGACGACGACGGCGTCCAGGTCCGCCGTCCCGAGGGCGGCGGCACCGAGCGCCCCGCGCAGGGCGGACGCGGCCATGGCCGAGGACGTCTCCTCCGGGCCGGCCCAGCGCCGCTCGCGCACGCCCGAGCGCGCCTCGCTCGTCCCGGGCGGACGTCCGTGCAGCGCGTCCAGGTCCGCGGAGGTCACCCGGCGTGACGGCACGTGGACGCCCGTCCCCCTGT
>NZ_CAMPHH010000075.1 GCF_946885855.1 uncultured Actinotalea sp.
GCGCTGCCGGGTCGGCCGGGGCCTGCGGCTCCTCGGGTGCGGGGGGAGGGGCGAGCGCCTCGGCGACGGAGCGGTCCTCGGCGACGGCCCGGAACACCAGGTCCGCCTCGTCGGTCCAGACGACCTGGTTGGGGTCGGCCGGGAAGGGCGCGATCGGCACGGTGAGGAACGTGATGTTCCCGGCGGGGACGCCGCGGAGGCTGAAGGCGAGCCCGGCGAGATTGGGGATGTTCCCGAGCTCCGGGTCGGTCGTGAGCGAGCGGGTGGCGGCGCTCAGGAAGCGGTAGAGGCCCGCCGAGTCGGTGAGCAGGTTCTTGGAGAGCACCTCGGTGGCCGTCGCGGCGAGCAGGCGCTGCTGGCGTCCCAGACGGCCGAGGTCCGAGCCGTCGCCCAGGCCCTCACCGGTCCGGGCGCGGGCGTAGGCCAGGGCGGTGGGGCCGTCGAGCGTCTGCTGGCCCGCCTGGAGGTCCAGGCCCGCCTTGCCCGAGCGCATCGGCTGCTCGATGCACATCGGGATCCCGCCGAGCGCGTCCACCATGTTGATGAAGCCCGCGAAGTCCACGACGACCCAGCCGTGGATGAACACGCCCGTGAGCGACTCCACCGTGCGGATGGTGCAGGCCGCGGCGTCGGACACCTCGCCGCTGGCCGAGCCGATCGAGAAGGCCTCGTTGAAGCGCGTGTCGCGGGGGGTGGACGAGGTCCCGTCCGAACGGTCGCAGGCGGGGATCTCGACGTGCGAGTCGCGGGGGATGGAGATCATCTCGACCCGCTGCCGGTCGGCGGAGACGTGCAGGAGGATCGTGGTGTCCGAGCGCATGCCGTCGACGGCGCCGCCGATCTCGGCGTTCTCGCCGTCCCGGACGTCCGAGCCCATGACGAGGATGTTGAGCGGCTGGCCCGCGCTCGGGTCCTCGGGGTCCACCGGCCGCATCTGCACGGGCCGCTCCCCGAGCAGCTCCGTGACGTCCGCCGTTGCGATGTTGTTCTCGATCCGGACGTACGCCGTCGCCGCCCCCGTCGCGCCGAACGCCACGGCCGCCGCGGCGACGAGCGCCGTGCCGCGCGCCAGCGGGTGGCCGCGCAGGCTCCGGGCGTGCCGGGCGCTGCGGGCGCGCCGGGGTGCGACATGACGGGGACTCACAGGTCCTCAGCATAGGGAGGTCCGGGTCGTCGTACGGCGCGCGGCGTGCGGCGAGCTGGTGGAGAAGTGATGGAGGTCAGCGGCCGAGCTGGGCGTACTTCGCCTCGGTGGCGTCCTTCTGGGGCCGCCACCACGCCTCGTTCGCGCGGTACCACTCGATCGTGGCGGCCAGGCCGTCGCGGAAGCTGCCGTAGCGGGGCGTCCACCCGAGCTCCTCCCGGAGCTTGGTCGCGTCGATCGCGTAGCGCAGGTCGTGGCCCGGACGGTCGTTGACGTGGTCGTACGCGTCCGGCGACTGCCCCATGAGCTCGAGGATGAGCTCGACGACCGTCTTGTTGTCCACCTCGCCGTCGGCACCGATGAGATAGGTCTCGCCGATGCGGCCGCCCTCGAGGATCGCCCAGACGGCGGAGTTGTGGTCCTCGACGTGGATCCAGTCGCGCACGTTCTCGCCGGTGCCGTAGAGCTTGGGCCGGACGCCGTCGAGGACGTTGGTGACCTGGCGCGGGATGAACTTCTCGACGTGCTGGTACGGGCCGTAGTTGTTCGAGCAGTTGGAGATCGTCGCCTGCACGCCGAAGGAGCGGACCCAGGCGCGGACCAGGAGGTCGCTGGCCGCCTTGGTCGACGAGTACGGGCTCGAGGGGTTGTAGGGCGTCTCGGGCGTGAACTTCGCGGGGTCGTCCAGCTCCAGGTCGCCGTACACCTCGTCCGTGGAGATGTGGTGGTAGCGGCGCTCGTGCCGCCGGACCGCCTCCAGGAGGGTGTACGTGCCGACGACGTTCGTCTGCACGAAGGGCCACGGGTTCGACAGGGAGTTGTCGTTGTGGGACTCGGCGGCGAAGTGGACGACGACGTCCGCGTCGGCGACGAGCCGGTCGACCAGCTCGGCGTCCGCGACGTCGCCCTCGACGAGGGTGACCTCCTGCGCGACCGGGGCCAGGCTCGCCCGGTCACCGGCGTACGTCAGGGCGTCCAGGACGGTGACGTCGACGTCGGGCCGCTCGCGCACGGTCTGGTGGACGAAGTTGGCGCCGATGAAGCCGGCTCCGCCGGTGACGAGCAGACGCACGGTGGGGGTCCTCCTCGATGGGTGTGGTGACCGGTCCGGCCGGGTCGAGCGTAGCGAGAGGCCCGCGCCGTCGCCGAGCCGACGGGCATACCGGGACGATGCGGACCGTCTGTGCGTGTTGGCTTCACCCGCGCGCAGCGGTGCCGAATGCTCTGGTGCACCGCCCCGGACCGGGGCGGACCGTCCTGCGCTCCTCGAGGTACCGCCATGAACCCGTTCGGCCCGGCTCCCATCGCTGTGATCATGGCATCGACCCTGGCGGTGGCGCCATGGGCGGGCGGTCCTGCCGTCCCCGTGGAGGGGCCCGGACAGGTCGTCGTCGCGGACGGCCGTGCCCCCGCGAGCGCCACGGCACCGGCCGGGTCGGCGGCGGACGGTGCCCTCGCGGCACCGGAGGGGGCCTCCGTGACGGAGGTGCCGATCACCCTCGACCCGCCCCCGGACATGGGCCTCGCCGCGCTGCGGACCGCCCCGGAGGGTCCTGCTGGTGCCGTGGTCGCCGACGAGCCGGCCCCCGGGGACAGGGTGCTCACCGACCCGATCGACCTCGGCGTCCACCAGACGGTCGGCCTCTCCTGGGATGCCGCGGGAGCCGCCCCTGACGTCCGCATGCGGTCGCGCGGCGACGGCGCGTGGGGTCCGTGGGTGACGCTCGAGCAGGCCGACGAGGTCCCCGACGCGGGGACCGCGGACGCGGTCCGTGCGGCGACGGCCCGCGCGGCGACGGACCCGGTGTGGCTGGGCGACGCGACCGACCAGGTGCAGCTCTCGTTCGGCGTGCGGCCCGGCGCGGGGCCGGCCGGGCTGTCCCTCCTCCTGGTGGGCAGCCCCGAGGAGCCGCCGGCACCGGTCACCGGGCCGTCCGCGGCCACCGACGACGCAGGGGGGACGGGCGAGCTCCGGCTCGCGCAGGAGGCCGGCGCCGGGTTCGCGGCGCTTCCCGCCCGGCGGGTCATCAGCCGCGCGGAGTGGGGTGCCCCGGGCCAGGTCTGCGCGCCGGACGTCGCGGGGACCCTGACGCACGTCGTGCTGCACCACACGGCCGGCTCGAACTCGTACGCGACGGTCGCCCAGGCGATGCAGCAGCTCCGCAACGACGCGCTCTACCACATCAACGGTCGCGGCTGGTGCGACATCGGGTACAACTTCGTCGTCGACAAGTGGGGCAACATCTACGAGGGCCGCGCGGGCAGCGCGTCGGCGCCGGTCATCGGGGTCCACGCCGGCGGCTTCAACACCCGCAGCCTCGGCATCTCCATGCTCGGCACGTACGGGACGGTGGCACCGTCGGCGGCCGTCCAGGAGAGCGTCGCGTGGCTCGCCGCCTGGCGCCTCGGGGCGTACTTCCGCGACCCCGCGGGCACGGTCCGGATCACCACCCCGGGCGGCGAGAACTCCTCGGTGCCGGCGGGCGCAACGGTGACGCTGCCGGTCGTCTTCGGCCACCGGGACGTCGCGTACACCGCGTGCCCGGGCAACGCCGGGTACGCCACGCTGCCGTGGATCCGCAGCCGGGCGCGCCAGCTCGACGACACGACGATCGTGGACCCGTCGCTCGTCGCGTCCCGGGTCGCCCGGGGCGCGGGGGCGACGATGAGCGGCGCCGCGGCGTCGTCGTTCGACTGGACGCTCACCGTGACGGACGACCGCACCGGCGTGCGGGTCGGCGGCGCCGCGGGCTGGGCGACGCCGGCGAGCGGGTTCGTCGCGTCCTGGGACGGCCGGAACGGCGACGGCGTGGCCGTGGGCGCCGGCGCGTACCGCATGACGCTGGTCGCGTCGCGGGGCGGCGTGCCCGTCCGGACGTTCAGCACCGTCGTCGAGGTGACCGGCGCGGCCTCGGTGCCCACGGCCCCCGCGGTGCCGCTCGTCCCGGACCTGACGTTCGTGCCGGTCACCCCGGTGCGCGTGCTCGACACCCGCCCGAAGGCCCAGTCCCTGGGAGCGGGCGAGCGCGTCGACGTCGTCGTCGCCGGCGTCCGGGACATCCCGGCGGACGCCAGGGCGGTGGCCGTCAACGTCACCGCGGTGCACGCCTCGGCGACGACGTTCGTGCGGGCCTGGCCCGCGGGCGCCCCCCAGCCCGACGCCTCCGTGCTCAACGCGGATCCGTCCCGTGACGCCGGCGCGGCGGGCGTCGTGCTCGGTGTGGGCGGCGAGCGGAAGATCAGCCTGTTCAACAACGCCGGCTCGGTCCACCTGCTCGTGGACGTCACCGGCTACTACACCGCCGCCCCGGGCGCCGGTCGGGCGCACACCTCCCTCCCGCAGGCGTTCCGTGCGCTGGACACGCGCACCGGTGGCGGTGTGCTCACCTCCGGCGCGCGCCGGACGGTGCCGGTCGCGGGCCGCGAGGGCGTCCCCGCCGACGCGACGGCCGTCGTCCTCAACGTCACGTCGGTCGCGCCCGCCGGCGACGGGTACGTCGCCGCGCTCCCGGCGGGCGGCCCCGTCGGGACCTCCACGGTCAACCACCTGCCGGGGCGGGACGCCTCGAACCGGACCACGGTCGCGCTCGCGGGGGGCGCGGTCGACGTGTACCTCGAGGGTGCTGCCGCGCACGTCGCCGTGGACGTGGTGGGCTGGTACGGGCCGAGCGGCGGGCAGCGCTTCACCCCGGTGCAGCCCGTGCGCGTCGCGGACTCCCGCTGGAACGGCTGGTCCGCGCTGGGGGAGGGGCAGACGAGGACGGTCCCGGTGAGCGGGCCGGCGGGGCTGCCGGCCGGCACCCGGGCCGTGACGACGACGCTCACGTCGTTCGGGCAGAGCGCGCCGGCGACCTACCTGACGGTCTGGGCGGCCGGGGCCCCCCGGCCCGGCACCTCGGACCTCAACACCGGGCAGGGCCGGGACCAGGCCAACATGGTCGTGGCGCCGCTCGGCACGGGCGGCGGGATCCAGGTCTACAACGACCGCGGGACGACCGGGTTCGCCGTGGACGTGACGGGCTACTTCGACTGAGTCAGGCGCCGCCGGACCGGTAGGGGCCGACGGCGACCCGCGGGGGTGGTGCGAGCAGCCGCGCCACCTCCGCGCGGCCGGTCCGGGCGGACCGGCCGATGCGCCACCGCCGGAGCAGCATCGTCGGCAGCAGCCGCAGGGCCGACGCGAGCGCGCGCCACCGCGTGCGCACGTGGGCCGGGGGCTGGCTCCGCCGGACGGTCACCGACACCGCGGTGAGCAGGGCCCGCACAGCGGCGCGCACCGCCAGGCCCGCGGGCGCGTCCTTGACGAGCATCAGCAGCCGGTTGCGCGTGTCGTGGAAGCGGAAGACCTCGCTGCCCTCGCCGCTGGAGGCGGCGTGCCGGTGCCGGACCACGGCGTGCGCGCAGTGCTCGACCCGGTAGCCGGCCAGCCGGAGCCGCCACGACAGGTCGGAGTCCTCGTAGTAGAGGAAGAAGTCCTCGTCGAAGAGCCCGACGTCCCGCAGCGCGCTGGTGCGCAGCGCGGCGGCCGCGCCGCAGAACCCGAAGACGTCCCGCTCCGGTCGGTGCGTCGCGTCCCGGGCCAGCCAGCCCCGGTCCGCGCCGTACCCGTCCTGCCGGACGACGTTGCCGGTGGAGTTGACGAGGACGACGTCGCCGTCCGGGTCCTCGACCCACCGTCCGTCCGGCCCGTCGACCACCGCGTCGTCGTCGGGGCCCGCCGCGCGGAACCGCCCCGCCAGGAGCACCGTCGCCGTGACGGCGGCGAGACGCTCGCCGCCGTCGGCCAGCGCCCGCACGAGCGCGGCGACGGCGCCCGGCTCGGCGACCGCGTCGTTGTTGAGCAGGACGACGTACGGCGACGCCACCTCCCGCAGCGCGAGGTTGTTGCCGCCGGCGAACCCGAGGTTGACCGGTGAGCGCAGGAGGCGGACCTCCGGGTGCGCGCGCGCCACGCGGTCGGCGGTGCCGTCCGTCGAGGCGTTGTCCACCACCACCACGGCCATGCGCAGCCCGCCGAGCTCCTGGTCCCGCAGCGAGCGCAGGCACTCCAGGACGAGGTCGCCGGCCTCGTAGGTGACGGTGACGACGGTGACGTCGGGGACCTCCGCGGCCCCGGGCGCCGTCATCCGGCACCCAGGTAGGCCTCGACGGTGAGGTCCGCGCAGCGGTCCCACGTCCAACCCGAGGCCCACTCGCGGCGGGCCCTGCGGGCCGCGGCGTCGTCGGGGGCGTCCAGCACGGCCTCGAGGGCGGCGCCGAGGGCCTCGACGTCGGTCGGCGGGGCGAGCAGGGCGTGCGGGCCGGCCACCTCCCGCACCGCGGGGATGTCCGCGGCGACGACGGGCCGCCCGGCCGCGAGCGCCTCGAGGACCGGCAGGCCGAACCCCTCGTCGAGCGACGGCAGGACCAGGGCCCGCGCGCCCGCGACCAGGCGGCGCAGGGCGTCGTCGTCGAGCCAGCCGGTCAGCCGGACGCCGGGGCGCTCCGCGAGGTCGCGCTCGCGGCCGGCGGGCCCCGCGAGCACGAGGGTCGGGGCGTCCGGGACCCGCTGCCGCAGGTCCGCGTACGCCGCCAGGAGCCGGGGCAGGTTCTTGCGCGGGTCCAGGGAACCGACGAAGACGAGGTAGTCGCCGTCGGGGCCGAGGCCGGTGGGCCCGGCGGGACCGCCCGGGTCGGTCGGCGGCTCGGCGGCGCGGAACCAGGCGGCGTCCACCCCGAGGGGGGTGGCCGTGACGCGGTCCTCGGGCAGGTCGTACTCCGCGCGGACCGCCGCGGCGACGGTCCGGCTCGGCGTGACGACGTGCGCCCCCCGGTCCAGGGCCCGCGGCACGAGCTCCCGGTAGGCCAGGCTGGCCGCGCTCACGGTCGCCGCGTGGTGGAGGTACGTCAGGTCGTGGACGGTGACGACCTCCCGTGCGCGGCGGGTCGGCGGCGAGACGAAGTTCGTGCCGTGGAAGACGTCGGTCCGTCCGACGAGGCGCTCGACAGCCGGACGGTCGCCGTGCTGCCAGAGCGTGCGGACGAGCCGGGCGGGGACCCGGACGCCGGTCTGCCGGACACCCGGTGGGAGGCCCTCGACCCGGCCGCCGCGTGCGGTCCACGTCGAGACCCGCACGGTGTCGTCCCCGCCGAGCCCGCGTCGCCCGAGCGCCGCGGGCAGGACCGCGAGGAGCTGCTCGACGTAGCGGCCGATGCCGGTGCGCCGGCCCAGGAGCGGGGTGGCGTCGAGCGTCACGATCACCGGGCGATGCTCTCACGGGCCCGGCGGGCCGCCCGGTCGGTCTGCCGTCCCTCGGCCCCGGCGGGGGCGGCTGTGGTGGACGCAGGCGGGTGCGGGGCGGCCGGAGCGGGGCGAGGTGCGGGCGCCGCAGCACCGGCTCCGGCCGCTACGCTGCACGCACCCGACCCCGGAGGCGCACGCGACGATGCCGACCTACGACGCCACGTTCGACGTGGAGGCCGACAACAACTCCCACGCGCTCATGGTCCACCTCGTCGGCGCCGACCGTCGCGTGCTGGACGTCGGCTGCGCGACCGGCTACCTCGGGGCGGCGCTCAAGGAGCGCGGCTGCACCGTGTCGGGCGTCGAGATCGACCCGGAGGCGGCCGTCCGAGCGCGTGAGGTCCTCGACGAGGTGGTGGTCGCGGACCTCGCCTCGGTGCGGCTCACGGAGCACTTCGAGCCCGGGTCCTTCGACGTCGTCGTGCTCGGTGATGTGCTGGAGCACCTCACCGACCCGCTCCGGCTCCTGCGCGACGCACGGGACGTGCTCGTCCCCGGCGGCTCCGTCGTCATCTCCTTGCCCAACGTCTCCCACGCCGACGTCCGTCTCGCGCTCCTGCAGGGTCGGTGGCGCTACGGCGACCGTGGCCTGCTGGACCGGACCCACGTCGTCTTCTTCACCGTCGACTCGCTGCTGCGCCTGCTCGCCGCCGCCGGGCTCGTCGCGGTCGACCTGCGCCGCACGACGACGCCGCCGCTGACCACGGAGGTCGAGGTGGACCCCGGATCCCTCCCCGAGGGCGTGCTGGAGTGGGTGTCCGCCCAGCCCGAGGCCACGACCTACCAGTTCGTCCTGCGCGCCGTCGTGGACGACGCGGACGGCCGGGTCCTCGCCGTCGCCGCCGAGCGCGACGCGCTGCGGTCGACGGTCCGCGACCTGCGGGTGCAGGTCGGCCGGCTCGAGGAGCGGCTCGCGGAGGTGACCCGGCTGGAGGAGGACCTCGCCCGGGTCCGGGCCGAGCGAGGGGCCGCCGCCGCGGAGCTCGACGCGCTCCGCAGCACGAAGACGATGCGTCTGCTGGAGCGGCCCCGTCGCGCCTACGGACGCGTGGGGCGCCTCCTGGGACGTGACGGAAGGCACTGAGCCGTCCCCGGACGGGACGGCCCGGCGACGGGCCCCCGGACGACGCCCCTCTAGGATGACGTCCATGTGCCTGAACGCCCTGCTCGTCCCAGCGCGTGCGCCCCGGCCCTCGGGCCGGTCCCTCACGGGGCCGGTGACGAGCCCCCGATGACTGCTCTCACCGGGACGCGCCGGACCCGCGAGCTCCTCGTCAACCTCACGGCTCGTGAGGTCAAGGGCCGGTACAAGAGGACCGCCCTGGGCAACCTGTGGTCGCTCATCAACCCGCTCGCGACGATGGCGATCTACACGGTCGTCTTCGGCGTGTTCATGCGGATCCAGATCGAGCCGAGCCGCACCGGGCTGCACACCTTCGCGCTGTGGCTGATGTGCGCCCTCATCCCGTGGTCGTTCTTCGCCGCCGCGGTCTCCACGGGCCTGAGCTCGATCGTCGCGAACGCGAACCTGGTGAAGAAGGTGTTCTTCCCGCGCGAGGTGCTGCCGACGGCGTCCGTCCTCGCCCTCGTGGTCACGGGGGCCATCGAGCTGGGGGTGCTGGTCCTCGTCCTCCTCCTCGTCGGTCAGCCGGTCCTCCTGTGGCTGCCGATGGTGGCGGTCCTCCTGGCGCTCCTCGCCGTCTTCGCGCTGGGGATCGCCCTGGCGCTGGCCGTCGCGAACGTGTACTTCCGCGACACCGAGCACTTCAACAGCATCCTGCTGCAGATCTGGTTCTACACGACACCGATCATCTACCCGCTGGCCTACGTGGCCCAGGCGGAGGAGAGGCTCAACGGCTGGCTGGCCCAGTGGGACCTCGCCTTCCCGCTGGTCGGACTGTGGAACCTCAACCCGATGTACCACTTCACCAACGCGTTCCGCGCCGTCCTGTACGAGGCGACCTGGCCGTCGGCGGTGGACCTGCTGTGGTGCGTCGGCGCGGCGGGCCTGTCGCTGGCGGTGGGCCTCCTGCTCTTCCGCCGTTTCGAGCCCAAGCTGGCGGAGGAGCTGTGAGCGCGGCCATCACGGTCGAGGACGTCGCGAAGCGGTTCCGGATCTACCGGGAGCGCAACCAGTCCCTCAAGGCGTCGCTCATGCGGGGTCGCCGGGCGAAGTACGACGAGTTCTGGGCGCTCCAGGACGTCAGCTTCGAGATCCCGCAGGGCTCGACCTTCGGCCTCATCGGCGAGAACGGGTCCGGCAAGTCGACCCTGCTCAAGTGCCTGGCGCGGATCCTTGTGCCCGACCGGGGCCGGATCGCCGTCGACGGGACGATCGCCGCGCTGCTCGAGCTGGGGTCGGGATTCCACCCGGAGCTCACGGGCCGCGAGAACGTCTACCTCAACGGCTCGATCCTCGGCCTGAGCAAGAAGGACATCGACGCCCGGTTCGACGGCATCGTGGACTTCGCGGGGATCGAGCAGTTCATCGACCAGCCGGTGAAGAACTACTCCTCCGGCATGTATGTCCGGCTCGGGTTCTCGGTGGCGATCAACGTCGAGCCGGAGATCCTGCTCGTGGACGAGGTGCTCGCCGTCGGCGACGCGGCGTTCCAGGCCAAGTGCATGGAGCGGTTCGCCGACTTCCGCGCCCAGGGCCGGACGGTCGTCATCGTCAGCCACGCCATGGGCACCATGCGCAGCCTGTGCGACCAGGTGGCGTGGCTGGACCACGGGCGCCTCGCCGGAGTGGGCGAGGCATCGGACCTCGTCGACGACTACGTCGACGAGGCGATGGCGGACCGGGGCGCCGCGCCGCGGGACCCCGGCGAGCACGGGCGCTTCGGCAGCGGCGAGGCGCGTGTCGAGCGCGTCGAGGTGCTCGACCGTGACGGCGTGCCGGCGACCGAGCTGCGCACCGGCGACCCCATGACGATCCGGCTGCACTACGCGACCGACCGGCGCATCGAGCGGCCCGTCTTCGGGCTGGCGATCGAGGCGCTCGACGGCACGTACGTCTGGGCCTACCACTCGCGCGACGGTGGCCAGGACTACGCCGCGATCGAGGGCGCCGGCAGCGTGGACTGCGTGGTGCCGCGCCTGCCGCTGGCGCCCGGGACGTTCGACGTCACGGCGTCCGTCGTGGACTGGACGACGCAGCACACCTATGACCATCGGCGCCAGACGGCGCGCTTCGACGTCCACGCCGGTGCGCCCCGGGAGTCCGGGGGGCTCGTGGTGATGGACGCCGGCTGGGGACGGACGACGGGGGAACGATGACGGACGACGGCACGACGACGGAGCTGCGCACGGGGGGCGTCTCCGTGGTCCTCGTGAACTACAAGGGGGCCGACGACACGATCACCGCGCTCCGAGCTCTGGGTGAGGTCGACTGGCCCGCCGCAGACCTCGAGCTGATCGTCGTCGAGAACGACTCCCGCGACGGCAGTGCCGAGCGGATCCGGCAGGCCGTGCCGCACGCGCGGGTCGTCGAGGCCGGCTCGAACTCCGGCTTCGCGGGCGGCTGCAACCTCGGGGTGCGGTATGCCACCGGCGAGTACGTGGCCTTCCTCAACAACGACGCCCGGCCCGACCGGGGCTGGGTCCGTGCCGCCGTCGAGGTCCTCGACGCGGACGCCTCGGTCGGCGCCGTCGCGAGCAAGGTCCTCGACTGGGACGGCGAGCGCATCGACTACGTGGACGGGTCGCTCACCTGGTACGGCATGGGCTACAAGCGCGAGGTCGAGCGACCCGACACGGGGGAGTGGGACGAGCCCAAGGACGTCCTGTTTGGCACCGGGGCCGCGATGTTCGTGCGGACCGCGCTGTACCGCGAGGTCGGCGGGTTCGACGAGCGGTTCTGGATGTTCTACGAGGACGTCGACCTGGGCTGGCGCCTCAACCTGCTCGGGCACCGTGTCCGGTATGTGCCCACCTCGGTGGCCTTCCACAAGCACCATGTGACGATGAAGAAGTTCGGCAACTTCCGGGAGAGCTACCTGCTCGAGCGGAACGCGCTCATGTCGATGTACAAGAACCTCGACGACGAGAGCCTCGCGCGTGCGCTCCCGGCGGCCCTGGCGCTCGCGGTGCGCCGCTCGATCGCCCGTGCTGACGTCGACGCGACGGCGCTGGACCTTCAGCGCTCCCCCGGCGGGGACGACGTGGGGGACCTCCAGCTGCCCAAGATGGCGCTGACCGGGCCGTACGCGATCGACTACTTCCTGGACAACATCGAGACGCTCGCCCACACCCGCAAGGAACTCCAGGCGCGTCGACGGCGGTCGGACCGGTCGCTCTTCCCGCTGTTCCGCGAGCCGATCGAGCCCGCCTACGGGATGCCCACGTACCTGGACGCGCACCGCAAGCTCGTGGAGGCCTTCGGGATCGCCGACCACTTCGTGAGCCGCCAGCGGATCCTCGTCGTCACCGGTGAGCCGCTGTCGAGCCGCATGGCCGGCCCGGCGATCCGGGCCTGGGAGATCGCCCGGACCCTCGCCCCCGAGCACGACGTCCGGCTCGTCTCGACGCGGTCGGTCGACGTGGCGCACCCCGACTTCCGGGTCGAGGCCGTCGTGGACCGGACGCTCGTCGAGGCGACCGAGTGGGCGGACGTGATCATCTTCCAGGGCTTCCTCCTGGAGGCGGCGCCCTGGCTCAAGGACAGCGCGAAGATCCTCGTCGCGGACATCTACGACCCGATGCACCTCGAGCAGCTCGAGCAGGCCCGCGACGCGGGGCCGGCCGGGCGCCGGTCCGCCGTCCGCGAGACCACGCGGGTGCTGAACGACCAGATCCACCGCGCGGACCTCCTGCTGTGCGCGTCGGACAAGCAGCGCGACTTCTGGCTCGGCACGCTGGCCTCCACCGGCCGGGTGAACCCGGCCGTCTACGACGAGGACGCCACGCTCTCCTCGCTGCTGGCCGTGGTGCCGTTCGGCATCTCCGACGAGCCGCCCGTGCAGCGCCGGCACGCGATCCGCGGCACGGTGCCCGGCATCGGGCCGGACGACAAGGTCATCCTCTGGGGCGGCGGCGTCTACAACTGGTTCGACCCGCTGACCCTCATCCGCGCCGTGGACCGGCTCAAGGAGGCGCACCCCGACGTGCGCCTGTACTTCCTGGGCATGACGCACCCCAACCCCGGGGTCCCCCAGATGCGGGTGGCCTGGGAGACGCAGGAGCTCGCGGCGACGCTCGGCCTGACCGGGCGGCACGTCTTCTTCAACGAGGGCTGGGTGCCCTACGAGGAGCGCGCCGACTACCTGCTGGACGCCGACGTCGGCGTCTCGACGCACTTCCTGCACATCGAGACGGCGTTCAGCTTCCGCACCCGGATCCTGGACTACCTCTGGGCGTCCCTGCCCATCGTGGCGACGGGCGGCGACACGTTCGACCCGCTGATCACCGGTCACGGGCTCGGTCGGGTCGTGCCGCCGGAGGACGTCGACGCGCTGGTGGCCGCGCTGGAGGAGCTGCTCTACGACCCGCAGGCCCACGCGGAGGCCCAGGCCAACGTCCGCGCCTTCGCCGACGAGTACCGCTGGTCCCGGGCCCTGCGTCCGCTCATCGACTTCTGCCGTGAGCCGCGCCGTGCTCCCGACGTGGCGGCCCGCAGCGGCAACCCGCGTGCCATGGAGCTGCCGCCCACACCCCGGCTGCGTCCGGACATCAAGGAGGACCTGGCGCTGGCCAAGGAGTACCTCCGCGCCGGGGGCGTGAAGGAGCTGGCGCGGCGCAGCAGCGGCCGGATCCTGCGC
>NZ_CAMPHH010000076.1 GCF_946885855.1 uncultured Actinotalea sp.
GCAGGGCATCCAGGTGGGACGGCACCAGTTCCAGGATCGTCACACCGTCGTCGGTCGACGGAGAGAGCGCTCTCTGCAGAGTGCCAGACGGGTGGTCACCGCACAAGCGTCCACACGGTCCGGACCTCGGGGGCGGCCAGCGCGAACCACCCCGATCGCGGGGTCGATCCGCACCGGCATGCGACACGGATCGACCCCACGAGCGAGCGAGGGCAGGGCGACCAGCGCTGGGCGCAGGCCGGTCGGGCGTCAGCTGCCGACGAGGTCGCGGCGCGCGAACGTCACGAACCCGACCGCGCTCAACGCGACGCCCACGCCCACGAGCACCAGCGCCGCCGTCGTCGCGACCGGGTCGACAGGCACGAGCGCGAGGTGGTGGAACGGCGACAGCGCCAGGACCGCCTCGGGCCAGTCCAGCGGCGGTCCGACCAGCTCCACGACGTACAGCACCATCGCGACGGTCGCCGTCACGCCGACGACGAGCCGCGGCACCACCCCCAGCAGCGCGACGGCCAGGCCGAGGAAGACCGCCACGACCGGCAGGGGGTTCACCATCGCCGCGAACGCGTCCGCACCGCTGACGTCGGCGCCGCCGACCCGCGCCCCGACCCACGTGGCCGCGCCGGTCACGAGGGCGAGGAGCACCACGTCGACCGCGGCGACGACGACGTGCCCGGCGAGCCAGCGCCACCGGGGCAGCGGCCGCACGAGGAGCTGCTCGAGGCGCCCCGCGTCCTCCTCCGCGCGGGCGGCACCGACCCGCCAGGCGACCCGCAGGCACAGCGCGACACCGGCGATGACGCCCATCATCGACAGGAACCCGCCGCTGATCTCGGCGATGTCGACCCCGAACATCGCGAGGAGCTCGGCGTAGCCCGGGTCCTCCTCGAGGTACGCCTCCAGGCTCGGCAGCATCCCCCCGACCGTCACGCCGACGACGGCGAGTCCCACCGCCCAGCCCAGGGACGTCGGCAGGGCGGTGCGCACCGCGAACCGCGTGGGACCGCCGAGCAGCACGGTCGTCGACCGCTCGCGCCGTGTCCGGTGCACCAGGCCGGCACCGGTGTCCCGGCGCGCCCGCAGGACGACCGCGCCCGCGGCGAGGCCGGCGGCGACGCCCAGCGGGAGCAGCAGGACGGCCCAGCGCTCGTCCCCGAAGGACCGCAGCTGGTCGTTCCAGCCCAGGGGCGTGAGCCAACTGACCCACGCCCTCTCGTCCGCGCTGTTGGCGACCATGCGCAGGAGGAAGGCGGCGCCGAGGGCGATCGAGCCGACGGCGAGCACCCGGCCGCGGGTGGCGAGCACCTGCGCCACGAGCGCCGTGAGCCCCATGTGCGTGAGGCCGAAGCCCGTGACGAGCGCGCCGAACGCCAGCGCGCCGGCCAGGTCGGTCCCGGCCGCGACGAAGGTGCCCGCCAGGACGGCGCCGACGAGCAGCGTCGCACCGGCGAGCACCCCGAGCTGGACCATGAGCATCCGCGGCGCCCGCACCGGGCCGGCGAGCAGGACCTCCGCTCGGGCGGCGTCCTCGTCACCGCGCAGCAGCCGCGCCGTGGTGACGACCGCCCACAGGCCGAGGACCAGCTGGATCATCCAGCCGCCGTCCCAGACGACCAACGCGCCGATCGACGTTCCGGCGGGCACGCCCGCGAGCATCCGGACCGCGGGGTCCTCGCCGAACGTCGTGACGAGCTGCCGGGACGCCTCGGTCGGGTACGTGGCCTCGAAGACCTCGACCTCCATGGCGACGTACGCGGCGAGCGCGACGAGCAGCACGGTCAGCGTGCGCACCACGAGGCGCGAGGTCAGCCGCGCGACCGCCCGGGTGGGGCGTGCGGCGCCGGGCACCCGCGAGGTCACGGTCGGCGCGGACGCGCGGTGGCGGGCCTGCAGCACGGCACCCACCTCCGGTCAGTAGTAGGTGAGGAAGATCTGCTCGAGCGACGGCTCCTCCGTCCGCAGCCGCGTCACGGGCAGGTGCGCGAGGCGCTCGAGCAGCGGCCCCGGGGAGCCGCTCACCGAGAGCCGGACGCCGCCGTCGACCCGCTCGACGTCGGTGACGCCCAGCACGTCGTCGAACGCCGGGACGTCGCCGTCGAGCTGCACCTCGACGACGGTCGTGTGCAGGGCGCGCAGGTCGTCCAGGGCCGCGACCTCCACGAGCCGCCCGGCGCGGAGGATCCCGACGCGGTCGCAGAGGTCCTCGACCTCGTCGAGGATGTGCGAGGAGAGGAAGATCGTCTGACCACGCGCCACGGCGTCCCGCGCGACCGCCTGGAACTGCTCCTCCATGAGCGGGTCCAGGCCCGCGGTCGGCTCGTCGAGCAGCAGCACGTCGGGGCGGGACTGCAACGCGGCGACGAGCGCGATCTTCTGCCGGTTGCCGCGGGACAGCGCGCGGACGTGCGGCGAGGGATCGACCTGCAGCCGCTCCAGGAGCTCGTCCCGGTACGCCAGGTCGACGCGGCCGGAGAGCCGGCCGAGGAGGTGCAACGTCTCGGTCCCGGTGAGCTGCGGCCACAGCGCCACGTCGCCGGGGACGTAGCCGACGTGCCGGTGCACGCGCTCGACGTCCGCGACCGGCATCCCGAGGATCTCCGCGGATCCGCGGGTGGGACGCAGGAAGGACAGCAGCAGCCGGATCGTCGTGGACTTGCCGGCGCCGTTCGGGCCGAGGAAGCCGAAGATCTCTCCCGCGCGCACCTCGAGGTCGAGACCGTCCAGCGCCACGGTGCGGCCGAAGTGCTTGGTCAGGCCGCGCGTCCTGATCGCGGATGTCGCCATCGCGCACCTCCCTGGGGCGGACGGCCCCAGCATCGACCCGCCGACGACGCCGCGGCGAGGGCAGGAGGTCCCGTGCGGTAGCGGCCCGGGAGACCACGGGCCGCCGTCCGCCGTCGGCTCAGCGCCTCGCCCACCGCCGCACGACGAGGGCGAGCCCACCGGCCACCGAGGCGGCCAGCATGCCCAGGTACGGCTCGTAGCCGCGTCGCAGCATGGGCTGGGTGACGGTCGCGGCCCCGGCCACGACGGCACCGACCGCGAGCGCCCGGGCCGCGCGCGCCCCGCCGGTGTGCAGGGCGAAGGGCACGACGGGGACGTCGAGGTCCGCGGCCGCCTGGGCGTAGACCTTGAGCGGGATGGCGTCGACCGCCTCGCGCCACGCAGCCGGCGACCCGGCCGCCAGCCGCTCGCGCGCCACGCGGTGCATCGGCGCGGGCGTGAGCAGGGTCGGCAGCCGCAGGCCACGGCGGGCCAGGGCCCGGTTGGCGAGGGCACCGGCCACCGAGCCGACGGCGAGCCACCGCGCCGCGGCCTGGATCCGCGGCGGGTTGGCCGCGCCGACCGCCGCGAGGTAGACCTCCCCCGGCAGCGGCAGGACCGTCGCCCCGGCGAAGCCCCAGGCCGCCGCCCCGGCCATGCCCGCCGGCCCGTCCATGGCGCGCCGGAGCACCCGCCACGTCGGCGACGGCTTGTACGACGCCGGACCCATGTCCAGCAGCTCCTGGACCTGTGCCCGGACCGGCTCCATGCTGTCGCCGAGGTCCTCCGGCTGGATCGCCCGGCCCAGGCGCACCTCGACGGGGCCGGGCCGGAAGCGCCCGCCCTTGGGCAGCAGCTCGTGGGTGCCGACGACCGCCACCGGCAGGATCGGCACGTCGAACTCCTTCGCCATCCGCAGGGCCCCCTTGCGGAAGGTCTGCAGCCGGCCGTCCTTGCTCCGCGTGCCCTCGGGGAAGACGAGCAGGCTCGAGCCCTGGCCGAGGACCTGCTGCGCGCCCTCCACGAGGGAGTCGTACCCGCCGCCGCCCTGACGGCGCACCGGGACCGCCCCGATCGCCATCTTCACGACGGCCTTGCGCCACCGGGTCGTGAACCAGTAGTCCTCCGCGGCCACGACCATCGGCTTGTACGGGGTGGGGAAGGCCGCGATGAGCGCCGGGGTGTCCGCGTGCGAGCTGTGGTTCGCGACGACCACCATCGCCTCGTACGGCGCGCTCCCGGTCACCTTGAAACCGCCCACGGCCTGGAAGAACCAGCGCCAGAACGTCTTGCGGGCCGCGCCGGTGTAGGTGAAGCCCGGTGGCGTGCCGACCCGGCGTCGCCGCTGGTGCAGCCGCTCGGCGGCGTCCTCGGCGCGCTGGCGCGCCTCGGCGGCGAAGTCGTGCGCGCGCTCGGCCGCCTCCTCCGCACGCTGGCGCGCCTCGGCAGCGATGTCCGCGGCGATGCCCCCCGCCGCCCGGCGCGTCTGGTCGGCGAGGTCCTCCGCCACCCGCCGGGCGTCCCCCGCGGCCCGACGGCGCGCGGCGGTCAGCTCCGCGGCGATCTGCCGGGCGTGCTCGAAGCCCTCGTCGGCGCGGTGGGTGTGCTCGATCGCCTCGTCGTCGGCGTCGGGAGGGGACCCGGCGGGCGCCCCCGCGGCGTCCGGGTCGCCCGCGCGACGCCGCAGGAGGTGACCCACGCGGCGCTCCGCCGGACGCTGCTCCATCGACTCCACGAGGTCGCCTCCCACGCTCCCGGGCACCGCGGTCGGGACCGACCCGGTGCCGTTGGACCCAGCACCCCCAGGGACCAGCGTTCCACCGATCACGCTCGTCGCCGCACCCCGGCCGTCACCCTGAGGAGTCCGAGGAGGGCGCCGTCCGAGGAGCGGCGCTGCCCGGTGCGAACCCTAGACCCGCTGGGCCGCGAGAGGGGGCCGGGAGGCGGCCGGCACCGGGCCGGGACAGGGCCGGGACCGGGGCGGGAACGGCGGCGCCTGCTGCCCGCCGCGCGTCCGGTCAGCCCGCGTGCGGGACGAGCCCGGCGGCGCTCTCCCGCTCGAGCGCGTCGTGCAGCCGCAGCACGGCGTACAGGCCGTAGAGCACTCGCCGCAGCTCGACGACGTCGTCGGCGCTCGCCTCCGGGTCCGGCAGGCCGTCGAGGAGGTGGCGCAGGCGGACGACCTCCTGCTCGATCTCCGCGTGCGTACGGCTGAGGGCGGCGGTCGCGTCGTGCCCGCCGAGCGCGCGCGTGAGCATCGGGACGAGGACGGCCTCGTCGTGCAGCTCGTGCGGCAGCACGTCCTCCTCCAGCCGCACGAGCAGGGCCCGAGCGCCGGACAGGTCGGCCGCCTCGTCGGGGCCCTCGGGCTCCTCCAGCGCGTCGGCGACGGCCCGCACCTCCTCCACGACGGGCAGCACGGCGTCGTGCTCGCCCCACAGCCGCAGCGCCGCCTCGGCGTCCTCGGCGGTCAACCGCCGCCGGGACCGGACCGGGACCACCGCGCGCAGCGCGATGACGATCGCCAGCACGTCGATGGCCTCCTGCGTGAGCGCGCCGACGGCGGGCGCGAGGTACCCGGCCGCCGCGACGCCCATCGCCACGAGGGACAGGCCCATCCCGACGACGGCCGCCTGGAGCGCGACCCGGCGTGACCGCCGCGCCACGGTGATGGCCTCCGCGAGCGCGTCGACGCGGTCCGTGGTGAGGACGACGTCAGCCGCCTCCGAGGACGCCGTCGCCCCGCGCGCCGCGAGCGCGACGCCGACGTCCGCGGCCGCCAGCGCCGGGGCGTCGTTGACGCCGTCGCCGACCATGACGGTCGTGCCGGAGCCGGACTCGGCGGCGATGATCTCCAGCTTGCCGGCCGGGTCGCGCTCCGCGACCACCTCGTCGACGCCCACGACGCGCCCGACGGCGCGGGCGGTGTCCCACCGGTCGCCGGTGAGCAGGACGACGCGGCGCACGCCGGCGCTGCGCAGCACGCGCACGGTGCGGGGGGCGTCGGCGCGGACCGGGTCCTCCAGGAGCACCGCCCCCGCCGCGCGGCCGTCCACGCCGACGAACACGGTCAGCGAGCCGTCCAGGGCCGCCCGCCGGCGGACCCGCCGCACCCACGCCTCGTCCCCGGCCGCGAGATCCGCAGCCGGGGCGCCGTCGTCGGGCGCGCCCGCGGCACCGTCGTCGGCGGCCGAGGTCGCGGGTGCGCTCACGACCCAGCCGGCCCGCCCCACCTGCACCTCGTGCCCGTCCACGCGTCCGCGCAGGCCGTGACCGTGGATCTCCTCCACGTCGGACGGCAGGGACAGGGGCAGGCCGCGGCGCACGGCGGCGGTGACGATCGCGCCGGCGAGCACGTGCGGGGACATCTGGTCCAGGGAGGCCGCCAGGCGCAGCACCTCGTCGGCGGGCAGGGGCAGCGAGGGGGCCGGGCACGGCGCGACCGGTGCCCCACCCGACGCGGCGGGCGCCCCACCCGACGCGGCCGGCGGGGTCAGCACGGAGCTCACCGTGGGGCGGCCCTGCGTCACGGTCCCGGTCTTGTCGAACAGCACGACCTGCGCCCCGGCGAGCCGCTCCAGCGGCCCGCCACCGCGCACGACGACGCCCCGCCGGGCGGCCTGCGAGATCCCCGACATCACGGCGATGGGTGCGGCGAGCAGCAGCGGGCACGGGGTCGCGACGACGAGCACGGCGACGGCGCGCACGGGGTCGCCCGCGAGCAGCCACGCGCCTCCGGCGACGACGAGGGTCAGCGGGACGAACAGCACGGCGATGCGGTCGGCGGCGCGGACGAACGGTGCGGACGCGGCCTGCGCCGCCTCGACGAGCCGGACGATGCCCGCGTAGGTCGAGCCCTCCGCGGTGCTGACGGCGACCACCTCGGCCTGGCCCCCCGCGTTGACGACGCCGCTGCGCACGTCGTCGCCGACGCCGCGCTCCACGGGCAGCGGCTCCCCGGTGAGGGCGGACTCGTCGAGCACCGCGGGTACGAGCAGCCGGCCGTCGACCGGCACGACCTCCCCGGCCGCCACGACGACGACGTCGCCCGCCCGCACCTCCTCGGCGGGCACCTCCCGCACCCGGTCCCCCTCGCGCAGCCGTGCGCGGCGCGGCGCCCGCTGGACCAGCAGCGCGAGCTCGCGTCGTGCTCGCGCCGCCGCCCGAGCCTCGAGGGCCTGTCCCGAGGCGAGCATGACGGCGATCACCGCGCCCGCGAGCGCCTCGCCCACCACGGCGGTGCCGACGAGGGCCAGGACCGCGATGACGTCGACGGTCGGGCGGCGCTCCCGGGCGGCGCGCGCGGTGGAGGCGAGAGCGAACACGAGGCCCACGGCCGTGGCCGCGAACCAGGTCGGCTCCGCCACGCGAGCGGCGTCCAGCCACCACGCGACCGCGCCCGCGGCGAGCAGCGTGGTCGTGAGGACGAGCAGGAGCGGAACCGTCCGGTCCTGCGCCGGCGCAGCGGCCACGTCACCATCGTCCGCCGCCGCGACGCGCAGGCCCGGGCCGAAGGTCTCACGCCCGTTCCGGTTGCCGACCCCTGCCGTCGCTCGTACGTTCGACCCGACGGGCGCTCCACCGGCCCCGGGCGGCACCTTCCCCGGTGACCAGCAGGAACGCTCGGGACCGTACGCGAGGAGGGAGTGCCGTGAGCACCGCCGAGGAGATCCAGACCGTCGCCCTGCACGGCGGACCCGTCACCGGGCCCGACGGCACGCGCCTGGGCACCCTGCGCGACGTCTTCCTCGACGGCTCGACGGGCCGGCCCTCCTGGGCGCTGGTCGCCGTCGGCCGCCTGCGCACCGCCGAGCGGTTCGTCCCGCTGGACGGCGCCGAGGTCGACGGGGAGACGCTGCGCGTGCCGTACGGCCGCGACCTCGTGCGCTCCGCCCCCCGGGTCGACGACGACGGCCGGCTGGCCCCGGAGGAGGAGGCCCTCCTGCTCCGCCACTACGGCTTCGGCCCCGAGGGCGAGACCACGCCCGAGCCCTGATCCGCACGACCGGACGGAGACGACCATGAGCACCCCCGACGACCGCTCCCGCGGCGCCCACGCGGCGCCCACGCCGACCGACGGGACCCGGCGCGACCCCGACGGTCCGTACGACGGGACGACCGGCTACGAGGACGACCTCGGCCGATCGCCGCACGCCCCGCGCCCCGACGAGAGGCACGACGGGCGCTCCGACGACGCGGCGGCCCGCCGCACCGAGGCCCTCCCCGGCCCGGACCGGGACCGCGACGGCGTCCCGGACCGGGTCGACCGGCACGACGACCGGCACGACGACCGCGTGGGCCCGAGTGGGGCCGCGGCCGCCGGAGCCGGGGCCGGAGCGCTGTCCGCGCGCAGCTTCGGCCGCGACCGCGAGACGGTGCTCGCCCGCGAGCGCGAGGAGTTCGGCGGGATGAAGTTCGGCTCCGCGTTCTTCGGCTGGCTCGCCGCGATGGGCACCGCCGTCATCCTCACCGCGCTCGCCGCCGCGGTCGGCACGGCGGTCGGCCTGGGGACGGACACCACGGCCGAGGAGGCGGCGGACGCCGTCGGCGCCTCACCCGAGACGGTGGGCTGGGTCGGCGCGATCGTCCTCCTCGTCATTCTCCTCGTGTCGTACTTCGCGGGCGGGTACGTCGCCGGGCGCATGGCGCGCTTCGACGGTGCGAAGCAGGGCCTCGCCGTCTGGCTGTGGGCGCTCGTCGTCGCGATCGCCGTCGCGGTGCTCGGCCTCGTCGCGGGCGCGGAGTTCAACGTGCTCGCGGACGTCAACGCCTTCCCGCGCATCCCGGTGAACGAGGGTGACGTCACCACGGTCGGGATCGTCGTCGCGCTCGTCGTGGCGCTGGCGGCGCTCGTCGGTGCGGTCCTCGGCGGCATCGCGGGTATGCGCTACCACCGCCGGGTGGACCGCGTCGGCCTGGGCGCCTGAGGCCGCCGTCGCGGAGCACGGCGGGGAACAACCCGCGGGATGGCTCGGTTGATACCCCCAGGGGTATGGTCGAGCCGCGTGGCGCGGCCACCACCCGCCCCACCGACCGAGAGGAGCACCCATGGCGACCGTCGACCTGACCGCCGAGACCTTCGAGAGCACCGTCAACTCCGGCCAGCTGGTCCTCGTGGACTGGTGGGCCGCGTGGTGCGGCCCGTGCCGCATGTTCGCGCCCGTCTTCGAGGCCGCGTCGGAGAAGTACCCCGACGTCGTCTTCGGCAAGGTGGACACCGAGGCGGAGCAGATGCTGTCGGCCCAGGCCGGGATCAGCTCGATCCCGACGCTCATGATCTTCCGCGAGGGCGTCCTGCTCTTCGCGCAGCCGGGTGCGCTGCCGGCCAACGCGCTGGAGGACCTCATCGGGCAGGCGCAGGCGCTCGACATGGACGAGGTCCGCGCCGAGCTCGCGAAGGCCGACGCCTGATGGGCTACGCCATCAGCACGGTCCTGGACCGCCCGTTCGACGAGGCTGTCGAGGCCACCCGTGCCGCGCTCAAGGACCAGGGCTTCGGCGTCCTCACCGAGATCGACATGTCGGCCACGCTCAAGGCGAAGATCGACGTCGACATCCCGCGCCAGCTCATCCTCGGCGCCTGCAACCCGCCGCTGGCGCACCGCGCGCTGCAGGCGGAGGAGACCATCGGTCTCCTCCTGCCGTGCAACGTCGTCGTCCGCGACCTGGGCGACGGGCGCACGGGTGTGGACTTCCTCGACCCGCAGGTGATGAGCGACGTGACGACCAACCCGGCCGTCACCGCGGTCGCCGACGACGCCGCGGCGCGCCTGCAGGCCGCGCGCGACGCCCTGGCGTCGGCCTGACCGCTCAGACCCACCGACGCGCAGCGCAGGGCGGCCTGCCCGCCCTGCGCTGCCCGTCCCGCCGGCCCTGCCGTCGCGCCCTGCCCGTCGCGCCCTGCGCGTCACGGATCGTTTGACAGGCACCTGCGGGCAGCACCACTAGACTCACCGCGTGATATTCAAGGCCGTCGGCGACGGGCGCCCGTACCCGGACCACGGCCTCACCACGCCCAAGCAGTGGGCCGAGGTGCCGCCCCGTCAGGTCCGTCTGGACGAGCTGGTGACGACCAAGCGCACGCTCGACCTCGTCAACCTGCTGTCGGAGGACTCGACCTTCTACGGCGACCTCTTCGCCCACGTCGTGCAGTACAGGGGGGTCATGTACCTCGAGGACGGGCTCCACCGTGCCGTGCGCGCCGCCCTGCAGCAGCGCCCCGTCCTGCACGCCCGCGTCCTGGTGATGGACTGATGTCCGCCCCCGTGACCCCCGAGCGGGCGCGCCAGCTGCGCCGCCGTCACCGCCGGGAGCGCCAGGCCGTCGTCTTCGGCGGGATGGTCGCCGCGATGGCCGTCGCCGGCCTCGGCGCAGCCGCCGTCTACACCGGCGTCGTCGAGGCGCCGTTCGCGCGGGAGTTCACGACACTCACCACCCCGGCGCCGACGCTCGCCGCGCCGCCGTGCCCGCCCGAGGGCACCCTGCCCGTCACCTACGCCGAGACGCAGGTCCGGGTCCTCAACGGGGCCGGGACGGCAGGGCTGGCGGGACAGGTCGGCGACGAGCTCGCCGCCCGGGGCTTCGTGGTGGCGGGCACGGACAACTTCCCCGGCGGGTACTCGGGCAGCTCGCTCGTCCGCTTCGGGGAGGCGGGCCTGCGCGCGGCGTACACGCTCGCGGCCCAGCTCGAGGCGCCGGTCCTCCAGCTCGACCTGCGCGCCGACGCCACGGTGGACCTCGTGCTGGGCGGCGCCTTCGGCACGCTGCTCGACCCGACCCTGGTCGCCCTCGCGCCGGACCAGCCGCTGGTCGCCCCGACGGGCTGCGTCCCCCTCGACCAGGCGCTGCAGACCGCGCCCGCGGGACCGCCCGTCGAGGGTGAGGCCGCTGATGCCACGACGGCCGACGGCGCCCCGGCGGAAGCCCCGGCGCCGGCCGAGGGCTGAGCGGGGTCGTGGCGCCCGCGGTGCGTCCCGCGCGGCCGGACGACGCCGACCGCCTCTACGAGATCTGCCTGCGCACCGGGGACGCCGGTGCGGACGCGACCGGCCGCTACGCCGATCCGCGCCTGCTCGGCGACGTCTACCTCGGCGCCTACCTGGCACTCAGCCGCGAGCTCGCGTTCGTCCTGGCCGACGAGGACGACGAGCCGGTCGGCTACGTGCTCGGGGTCGCGGACACGCTCGACTTCGAGCGCCGCTGCGAGCAGGAGTGGTGGCCGCGCCTGCGCGCGGACACGCAGCGGTGGCGGCACGTCGAGCCCGGGTCGCCGGACGCGGAGCTGCTCGCGCTCGTGCGCCACCCGGAACGGACACCGCCGTCGCTCGCTGCGACATGGCCCGCCCACCTGCACATCGACCTCCTGCCGCAGGCGCAGGGGCGCGGCGACGGGCGCCGGCTCCTCGAGCACCTGCTGACGGCACTCCGGGACCGCGGCGTGCCCGGGGTGATGCTCGGCGTCGACCCGGAGAACACCCGCGCCCGGGCCTTCTACCGGCACCTGGGGTTCACGCCGATCCCGTCCCTGCCGGCCGGCAGCCCCGAGGCGGTGTCCGACCCGGACGCCGCCGCGGGCCACCTGCTGGGTCTCCTGCTGCGCTGACCTCCTCGGCCTCCTGCAGCGCTGACCGCCCGACGCCGCGCGGTCTCAGTGACCGGTCGGCCGGGTGCGGTCCAGCTCGTCCCCGCCCGGCACCGACGCCGGGCTCGCGGGCTCCTGGCTCGTCCCGCGCCACCGGGCCACGACGCGCATGAGGTGGAAGACGCCCAGCGCCGCGGCGGTCCCGAGGGCGATGCCGGTGAACTCCAGCCCCTCCTGCGGGATCCACGTGTAGTTGGCGATGCCGACGATGATCGCGATGCCGGCCGTGGTGAGGTTCACCGGGTCGGAGAAGTCGACGCGGTTCTGCACCCAGATCCGCGCGCCGAGGATCCCGATCATCCCGTAGAGGAGCGTCGCCGCCCCGCCGAGGACCCCGACGGGCACGGAGCCCACGAGCGCCCCGAACTTCGGCGACATGCTCAGGACGAGCGCGGCGCCGGCGGCGACCCAGTAGGCCGCGGTCGAGTAGACCTTCGTGGCCGCCATGACGCCGATGTTCTCCGCGTACGTCGTCGTGCCCGAGCCGCCGCCGAACCCGGCGAGCGTCGTCGCGGCGCCGTCGGCCGCGAGCGCCCGACCCATGAGGGGGTCGAGGTCCTGACCGGTCATCGCCGCCACGGACTTCACGTGACCGACGTTCTCCGCGACCAGCACGAGCACGACCGGCAGGAAGAGCACGAGCACGCCGGCGTCGACCGTCGGGGACGTGAACGTCGGCAACCCCACCCAGGCGGCCGCACGGACGCCCTCGAGGTCGACCTCGCCGCGCAGCAGCGCGAAGAGGTAGCCGACGACGACGCCCACGAGGATCGCCAGCCGGCCGAGCATCCCGCGGAACAGCACGGTGGACAGCACGATCGCGGCGAGGGTGACGAGCGCCGTCAGGGGCGCGCCCCGGAAGCCCGAGAAGGACCCGTCCGGCTGGGGCAGACCCCACGCGACGGGCGCGAGGTTGAGCCCGATGAGCGCGACGATCGTGCCCGTGACGACCGGGGGCATGACGACGTCGATCCACCGCGAGCCGGCCACGTGCACGACGACGCCGACGGCGGCCAGCAGCACACCGGTGAGGAGGATGCCGCCGACGGCGGCGGACTGACCACCGGTCGCGGTCGCGGCGAGGATCGGCGCGATGAAGGCGAACGAGGAGCCGAGGTAGCTGGGCAGCCGGTTGCCGGTGACGAGCAGGAAGAGCGCCGTGCCGACGGCCGAGAAGAACAGCGTCGTCGAGGCGTCGAAGCCCGTGATGGCGGGGACCAGGATGGTCGCGCCGAACATCGCGACGACGTGCTGCATGCCGATGCCGATGGTGCGCGGCCACGACAGCCGCTCCCCCGGCGCCACGACCGCCCCGGGCGTGACCCGCCGCCCGTCACCGTGCAGACCCCAGCCGATCCTGCTCATCCCGACTCCTCCGCGCGCCCGGCCGCGACGGTCGCCGCGGGCCGGGTGAACCCTAGCGAGGCGCCGCTCCGGGCGGGGGCCGGTCCGAGCCTGTCGTCCCCCCGGTCGCTCCCCGGATCCGGCCCGTGGCCTCGGCGTGGACCCCTCCGCCGACCATCGGCCCGTGGGATGCTGGGCGCGTCCGTGACGTACCGCCCTCGCGTGGCCGGTCCGCGTCCGACCCCACAGCACCAGGAGAGACCGTGAGCGACCAGAACCCCGGCCGGCCGTCCGGCGGCCAGCCCTCCGGCGAGCAGCCGCCCGCCCAGCAGCCCTACGGCGGCCAGTACGGCGGCGCCCCGTACGGCGGCGCCCCGTACGGCGG
>NZ_CAMPHH010000077.1 GCF_946885855.1 uncultured Actinotalea sp.
GGGCGTCGGTGTTGATCGCGATGAACTCGACGCCCTTGAGGCCGACCTCGATCATGCGGTTGACGGCGTTGACGCCGCCGCCGCCGATGCCGACCACCTTGATGACCGCCAGGTAGTTCTGGGGTGCTGCCACGTCGGTGCCTTCCGTCGGGCCCAACCCTCAAGTTCAGGTAGAGGGTTAGAGTTATGTCAGATGTGCTGTCGAGGCACGACGCTAGGTCGCCGTCCGGGCCCCGGCAAACACCGCGCGGGCGTGTCGGCTCACGAGCTCGTGATCGGCAGCTCCGGGGCCGAGACGTCGATCACCCGCGCCCCCGCGCTCGCCTCGGCGGCACGGAGCGTCTGCAGCACACGGGCCTTGAGGGCGGTGCGGTCGGCGCTCCCCCACTCGACCACCACGCCGTCCGCGAGCTGGAGCACGACCGCGTCGCGCGTGGTGGCGGAGACCTGCGCGACCTGGGCGGCGACGTCGTCGGGCAGCTGGTCCAGGACCGTGAGGACCGCGGCGAGGGCCCGCGCGTCCGGGTCGTCCAGGGGCACCTGCACGACCGGCAGGCCGTCCGACGGTGCCGGCGCGCTCCCGACGCGCACGCCCTCGGCGTCGAGCAGCGCGAACCCCGCGTCCGCGTCGGGCACCGCCACGACCGGCTCGCGGGACACGAGGGCCACGCGCAGGCCGTGCGGCCACTCGCGGGTCACCTCGGCCGCCCGCACGCCGGGGACCTCCAGGATCTGCCTGCGCAGCCCCACCGTGTCCAGGCGCGGGAGGGGGACGCCGCCGTAGGGCGCGACGACCGCCTCGACCGCCGTGGGCTCGACGACCGTCCCCTCGCCCTCCACCCGGAGCTCACCGAGGTCCAGCGCCAGGACGGGTGAGACGAGCAGCGCCCACGCGACCGCGGCCAGCGCCGACAGCGCGGTCGCGCCCAGCACGAGGCGTCGCCGCGTGAGCCGGCGCCGCATCCGGACCCGCTCCGCGAACCGCTCCGCGGACCGGGTGGAGACGACGGCCGGCCGCACCGGCCGCCACCCGGACACCGCGATGCCGGGGCGCGACGCTGGGACACCGCCGGCCGCGCGTCCGGCGCCCGTCGGGAGGACGCCGGCAGGTCCGGACGGCGGGGCGCCGACGGCGGGCTGCGGGGCCGGGGCGTCGTTCCCGCCCGGCTGGACGTCGACGGTGGCCCGGACGGCCGCGCCCAGCGACGCCGCCCCGCCCGCCCCCGGCGACCGCCGGCCGGCACCGTCGGACGACGTCCCGTCGGTCGCAGCGGCGCCCGCCGGACGCGCGGCCGGGCCGCGCGGGGTGGCTGCTGCGCGACGGTCCGGGGGTGCCAGCGGCGCCACGCGTCGCGGGCGGGCCGGCGGCCTCATCGCGGGTCGCCCTGCCCCGCCGGTGGACCCTCGCGCCCAGGATCGCCCTGCCCCGCCGGTGGACCCTCGCGCCCAGGATCGCCGTGCCCGGCCGGAAGGCCCTGGGCGACGGCGTCGAGCACGACGGGCCCCAGTTCCGTGACGTCCCCGGCACCGACCGTGAGCACGAGGTCACCCGGCCGCGCGAGCCGGCCGACGGTCCGGGCCGCCTCGAACCGGTCCGCCACGAACGACGACGCCGCGTGGCCCGCCGCCACGAGGCGGTCGGTGAGGAGCGCCCCGGTCACGGCCGGGTCGGGGTCCTCGCGCGCCGCGTAGACGTCGGTGACCACGACGACGTCGGCCGCACCGAGGGCGGTCGCGAACGCGTCGGCGAACGCCCGGGTGCGGGAGTACAGGTGGGGCTGGAACAGCACGACGACGCGCCCGCCCGCGGCCACGGGTCGGGCGGCTGCCAGCAGCGCGGCCACCTCGGTCGGGTGGTGCGCGTAGTCGTCGACGACCCGCACGCCGTGCACCGTGCCCTGGTCCTCGAAGCGCCGTCCGGTGCCGTGGAAGCGCGCGAGGCCCGCGGCGGCGACGTCGGGCGCGACCCCGAGCAGCCGGGCGGCCGTCCACGCCCCCGCGGCGTTGAGGGCGTTGTGCGCGCCGGGGACGGCGAGCCGCAGGACGGCGTCGTCGCCCTCGGGCGCCGTGACGGTGACGGTGCCACCCGGCCCGTCGCCGGCGGGGTGCACCTGCCACGCACCGACGCGCACGTCCGCGTCGGGGGCCGTGCCGTAGGTGCGCACGCGCACGGCCCGCTCGCGCGCCGTCGCGGCGAGGCGGCGGGCGCCGTCGTCGTCCGCGCAGGCCACGAGCCAGCCGTCGGGCTCGACCCGCTCCGCGAACCGCACGAACGCCTCCTCGAAGGCCTCGCGCGTGCCGTAGTGGTCGAGGTGGTCCGGTTCGATGTTCGTCACGACGGCGACGTACGGCCGGTAGGCGAGGAAGGAGCCGTCGGACTCGTCGGCCTCGGCGACGAGGACGTCGCCGGTCCCGTGGCGCGCGCCCGCCAGGGCGCCCGCCGCCGGTCCGGCGCCCCCGTCGGCGTCGAGCACCGTGCCGCCGATCGCCCACGACGGGTCCAGGCCCGCGTGCCGGAGCGTCACCGCGATCATCGCGGACGTCGTGGTCTTGCCGTGGGCCCCGGCGACCGCGACGGCCCTCCTGTCCGCCATGAGGGCAGCCAGGGCCTCGGACCGGTGCAGGACGCGGGTGCCGCGCTCGCGCGCCCGCACGAGCTCAGGGTTCGTCGGGCGGATCGCGCTGGAGACCACGAGCGTGTCGGCGTCCTCGACGTGCTCGGCCGCGTGGCCGACGTCGACCCGTACGCCCAGCTCGCGCAGCGCCACGGTGGTGGCGCCCTCCTTCGCGTCCGAGCCCGACACCACGATCCCGCGGGCGCGCAGCAGCGCGGCGACCGTCGACATGCCGGCGCCGCCGATGCCGACGAGGTGGACGTGGCCGAGCCCGTCGACGCCGACGGTGCCCGCTGCGTCGCCGTCCTGACCGCCGGTCGTTCCGGTCGTGCCGGTCATCCCGGTCATGCCCTGACCCCCTCGGCCGCTCCCTCGACGAGGTCCGCGACCCGCGCCGCGGCGTCGACGACGCCGACCGACGCGGCCGCCCCGGCCATCGCGGAGAGCCGGGCCGGGTCCGTCAGGAGCGGCAGCACCTCGTCGCGGACCCGCTCCGGCGTGAGGTCGGCGTCCGCCACGAGCAGGCCGCCGCCCGCGTCCACGACGGGGCGGGCGTTGAGGCGCTGCTCGCCGTTGCCGATGGGCAGGGGGACGTAGACGGCCGGGATGCCGAGCGCGGCGAGCTCGGAGACCGTACCCGCGCCGGAGCGCGCCACGACGAGGTCGGCCACCGCGAGGGCCAGCTGCATCCGGGTGAGGTACTCCCGCGCCTGGTACCGCCCCGCCTGGGCGGTCAGGCCCCCGCGGGCCGCGGCGGCGACGGCCGCGCGCACGGGCTCCGCCTTGCCCCTGCCGGTGAGGTGGAGGACCTGGACGCCGGCGTGCAGAAGGTCCCCGGCGGCCCCGGACACGGCGGTGTTGAGGCTCTGCGCGCCGAGCGAGCCGCCGGTGACGAGGAGGGTGGGCAGGTCGGGGTCGAGGCCGAGCTCCGCGGCGGCCCGACGCCGCTCGCCCGCCGCGTCCGCGGCCCGGGCTGCGGCCAGGGCCAGGACGTCCGGCCGCAGCGGCAGTCCCGTGACCTGCGCGTGCGGGAGCGCCGTGCCGGGGAACGTCACGGCGACGGCGGCCGCCCACCGGGCACCGAGCCGGTTCGCCAGGCCCGGTCGCGCGTTCTGCTCGTGCACGACGACCGGGACGCGGCGCCGTCGGGCCGCGAGGTACGCGGGCGTCGCGACGTAGCCGCCGAACCCGACGACCACCCGCGCGCCACTGGCCTCGATCGCCGCGTCGGCGGCGTCGACGGCGTCCCGGAGCCGACCCGGCAGTCGGAACCAGTCGGGGGTCGGCCGGCGCGGGAGCGGCACGCGCGGGACGGGCACGAGCTCGTAGCCGTGGGCGGGCACGAGCTCCGCCTCCAGCCCCTCGGCGGTGCCGAGCACCGTGATCACCGTCGCCGGGTCCCGGTCGCGGAGCTCGTCGGCGACCGCCAGCAGCGGGTTCACGTGGCCGGCGGTCCCCCCGCCGGCCAGGAGGACGGACTCAAGCACGGGCACCTCGGCGGGACAGGACGGCCAGGGAGCGGCGGACCGTCACGGCTCGGGCGGACAGGGCCTCGGCGGCACCGGGCTCGTGCCGCGCGAACCCCAGCAGGACGCCGAGCGCCAACAGGGTCGTCACGAGCGCCGACCCGCCGGCGGACACGAGCGGGAGGGGCACCCCGACGACCGGCAGGAGCCCGACGACGACGCCGATGTTGATGACCGCCTGGCCGATGACCCAGGCGCCGATCGCGCCCGCCGCCACCTGCACGAAGGGGTCGGTGTGGCGGCGGACCACCCGGGTCACGCCGACGGCGAGCACGCCGAAGAGCGCGACGACGAGCAGCGTGCCCGCCAGGCCGAGCTCCTCGCCGATGATCGCGAAGATGAAGTCGTTGTGCGCCTCGGGCAGGTAGGACCACTTCTCCGTGCTCTCCCCCAGGCCCACGCCCGTCCACCCCCCGGAGCCGAGCGCGATCGCCCCGCGGAAGGGCTGGTAGCACGCTCCCTGGACGTCGCAGTCGCCGGAGAAGAACGCCGTGATCCGGGCCACGCGGTTGCTGCTCGTCGCCGCCAGTGCCGCCACACCGGCCGCGGCGGCCGCGCCGGCCACGGCCAGCATCCGCATCGGGACGCCCGCGACGAACAGCGCCCCGGCCACGAGCAGGAGCACGACGATGGCGGTCCCGAGGTCCCGCCCGACCAGGACCAGGCCGAGGACCGCCCCCGCCCCCAGGACCGCCGGGACGACGACGTGCTGCCACTGGTGCAGCAGGTGCCGCTTGGTCGCGAGGACGGCCGCCAGCCACACCGCGAGCGCGAGCTTGGCCGCCTCCGCGGGCTGGGCCGTGAAGCCCCCGATCCGGATCCACGCCTTGTTCCCGCCCACCTCGTACCCGAGCGGCGTCAGGGGCAGGAGCTGGAGCACGAGGGCGAGGCCGAGGGCGGGCCAGGCGATCCGCCGGTAGAACCGGACGGGCAGCAGGCTGGCGACGACGGCGAGCGGCACCCCGACGAGCGCGAACCGGGCGTGGTTGACGAAGATCGCGTAGGGGGACCGTCCGTCCGTCGCACTGAGCGAGTCCACGCTGGAGCTCGACAGCACCATGACGAGACCGATGGTGAGCAGGAGCACGGTGGCGCCGGCGATGAGGTAGTAGCTCGTCACGGCGTTGTCCCACGCCCCGCCCACGCCACGGCGCCGCGGGGCGGCCTCGACGTCGTGGGTCCCGACCGCTGGTGCCATGGGAGCCTCAGCCGGTCGCGTCCAGCGCGCGGACGGCCGCGGCGAACGCGTCGCCCCGCTGCGCGTAGGACTCGAACTGGTCCATGGACGCGCACGCGGGCGCGAGCAGGACCGTGTCGCCCGGTCGGGCGAGCCGGCGGGCCTGGTCCACGGCGTCGGGCATCACGGCCCCAGTCTGTGCCGGGTCCACGATCGAGACGGGGATTCCCGGCGCGTGTCGGGCGAGCGCGTCGATCCAGGGCTGCTGGTCGACGCCGATGAGGACGACGCCCCGCAGCCGGTCGGCGCGCTGAGCGACGAGCTCGTCGAACCGCGCGCCCTTGGCCAGGCCACCGGCGATCCACACCACCGTGCCGGGCGCCGCGGGCCCGAGCGACGCCGCGGCGGCGTGCGCGTTGGTCGCCTTGGAGTCGTCGACGTAGGCGACCCCGTCCACGACGGCGACGACGGCGCGGCGGTGCGCCCCGGGCCGGTACGCCCGCAGCCCGTCCCGGACGGCGGCGGCCGGCACCCCGTGCGCCCGGGCGAGCGCGGCGGCGGCGAGCGCGTTCGTCACGACGTGCGGCGCGAGGTCGCCGCCCGGCCCGGCGAGGTGGGCCAGGTCCTCGAGCGTGCCGAGCTCTGCCGCCGAGCCGTGCCGGTCCGGGTGGTCCATCGGGAGGTGGAAGGAGCGGTCGACGAGGATCCCGTCGACCACGCCCACCTGGCCCGGGCCGGGCGCCCCGAGCGTCACGCCGACGGCCCGCGCGCCCTCGGTCACCTCGGCCTCCTCGACCATCCGTTCCAGCAGGGGGTCCGCGGCGCCGTAGACGCACGCGACCTCGGCGCGCTCGTAGATCCGCGCCTTGGCCGCGGCGTACCGGTCGAACGAGCCGTGCCAGTCCAGGTGGTCCTCGGCGACGTTGAGCACGGCCGCCGCCTGCGCCGCCAGGGAGTGCGTGAAGTGCAGCTGGAAGCTCGACAGCTCCACGGCGAGGACGTCGTGCGCCGGGTCCGTCGCGGCCTCGACGACGGGCGTGCCGACGTTGCCGACGGCGGGCGCGTCGAGCCCCGCGGCGGTCAGGACCGCCGCCAGCATGCTCACCGTCGTGGTCTTGCCGTTGGTGCCCGTGACGGCGAGCCACGGCGCGGGCCCGCCGCCGCCCGCACGGTCGACGCGCACCTGCCAGGCGAGCTCGACCTCGCTCCACACCGGCACGCCGGCCTCCGCCGCGGCCGCCAGGACGGGGTGGTCGGGCGCCCAGCCGGGCGACGTCACGACGAGGCCGTACGTCGCGACGTCGGCGGCCCCGGCGTCGGCCAGGTCCGCCTCGGGGTCCCGCGCGTCCAGCGTCGTCACGATCGCGCCGCGCTCGCGCAGCACGCGCGCGGCGGCGCGGCCGGACACGCCGAGCCCCGTCACGAGGACCCGCAGGCCCGCGAGCCGGACGGGTCCGGACGTCAGCCCGCCCCCCACGTCAGCCCGCCACCCACTCGGCGTAGAACACCCCGATGCCGGCCGCGACGAACAGGCCTGCGATGATCCAGAACCGGATGACGATGGTGACCTCGCCCCACCCGGACAGCTCGAAGTGGTGGTGCAGCGGTGCCATCTTGAACACGCGCTTCCCGGTCATCTTGAAGAAGCCGATCTGGATGACGTCGGACAGCACGACGAGGACGAAGAGCCCGCCGATGATCGCGGCGAGGATCTCCGTGCGGGACAGGATCGACAGGCCGGCCAGCGCCCCGCCGAGGGCGAGCGACCCGGTGTCGCCCATGAAGATCCTGGCGGGCGAGGCGTTCCACCACAGGAACCCGAAGCACGCCCCGGTGATCGCGGCGGCGACGACGGCGAGCTCGAGCGGGTCGCGCACCTCGTAGCAGCGGGGACCGGCGGTCGCCAGGGAGGTGCAGCGCTGGTTGAACTGCCACACCCCGACGACGACGTACGCGCCGAAGACGATGAGCGACGCCCCGGTCGCGAGCCCGTCGAGCCCGTCGGTGAGGTTGACGGCGTTGGACCACGCGGTGATGAGGAAGTTCGCCCAGAGGACGAAGAGGATCAGCCCGAGCGTCGCCCCGGCAAAGGCCAGGTCCAGGCCGGTGTCCCGGATGAAGGAGATCTTCGTGGACGCGGGCGTCCGGAAGTTCTCGTTCGGGAACTGCAGGGCCAGCACCGCGAAGGTGATGCCGACGAACCCCTGGCCCACGATCTTCCAGCGTGCGCGCAGGCCCAGGCTGCGCTGCCGGGAGATCTTGATGTAGTCGTCGAGGAACCCGACGAACCCGAGCCCGGTCATGAGGAACAGCAGCAGGAGGGCGGACGCGCTCGGCGTGTTGCCGGTGACGATGCTCGACCCGGCGAACCCCAGCAGGGTCGCGCCGATGATGACGACGCCGCCCATGGTCGGCGTCCCACGCTTGGTGAAGTGCGCGGTCGGCCCGTCCTGACGGATGAACTGGCCGTACTGGCGCCGGACCAGGAACCGGATGAACAGGGGCGTGCCGAGGAGCGCGATGACCAGCGCGAACCCGCCCGAGAGCAGGACGGCGATCATCGAGGCGCCTCCGGTGCGGGATCGTCGTCGGCGTCGGCGTCCAGCTCGGTCATCCCGTGCGGGCCCGCGTCGGCCGCCACGTCGACGCCGGTGAGCAGGTCACCGAGCCGCCACAGCCCGGAGCCGTGCGAGGACTTCACGAGGACGACGTCGCCCGGGCGCATCTCCTCCTGCAACCAGGCGTGCGCCGCGTCGACGTCGGGCAGCAGGCGCGACTCCTCGCCCCACGAGCCCTCCTGCAGCGCACCCATGTGCATCGCGCGGGCGCCGTCGCCGACGACGACGAGGCGGTGGATGTCCAGCCGGACCGCGAGCCGCCCGACGGCGTCGTGCGCCGCGATGTGCTCGTCGCCGAGCTCGAGCATCTCGCCCAGCACCGCGATGCTGCGCCGCTGCC
Organism: uncultured Actinotalea sp.; assembly: GCF_946885855.1. Next base: position 8,277 of record NZ_CAMPHH010000077.1, read on the forward strand.
CCGCCCGGGCGCGCACCGCGAGCGCCTTGAGCGCCGCGCGGACCGAGTCCGGGTTGGCGTTGTAGGAGTCGTCGATGACGGTGACGCCGTCGGGGCGCTCGACCACCTGCATGCGGTGCGGGCTCAGGGCCTCCGCGGCGGCGAGGCCCTGAGCCACCTCGCCGACGGTGATGCCGAGCGCGAGGCAGCAGGCGGCGGTCGCGAGGGCGTTGGTGACGTGGTGCTCCCCCACGAGGCGCAGGTGCACATCGGCCTCGCGCGACCCCTCCGCGGGCCCTGCGCCCGGACGGGCACCCGGCAGGTCGCCGACGACGAGCCGGAAGCTCGCGCGTCCCTCGCCGTCCACCCGCACGTCGGTCGCCCGGACCGCGGCGCGCTCCCCCTCGCCGAAGAGCACGACCGGCCCCGGGGACAGCGGCGCCATGGCGCGCACGCGGGGGTCGTCGGCGTTGAGGACGGCCGTCCCGCCGGGCACCAGGCCCGTGACGATCTCGCTCTTGGCCTGCTGGATCGCCTCGACGCCGCCGAACTCGCCGAGGTGGGCCGAGCCGACCACGAGCACCGCGGCGACGTCGGGCGCGGCGATGTCGGTGAGGTACCGGATGTGCCCCATGCCGCTCGCCCCCATCTCCAGGACGAGGAAGCGCGTGCGCGCGTCGGCACGCAGGACCGTCAGGGGCAGGCCGATCTCGTTGTTGAAGGACTTCTCGGGCCAGACCGTCGGCCCGGCGGCGGACAGCACCTGGGCGAGCAGGTCCTTCGTCGTCGTCTTGCCGACCGAGCCGGTGACCGCGACGACGCGCAGCTCGCCGCTGCGCCGCAGGCGGCCCAGCACGGCCCGCGCCAGGGCGCCGAGCGCCTCGACGACGTCGTCGACCACCACCACGGACGGCAGCGTCGCGCCGTCGTCGTCCGGCACCGCGCGCGCGGCGAGGACGACCGTCGCACCCGCCGCGACGGCGCGGTGCGCGTAGTCGTGGCCGTCGACGTTCTCGCCGGGCAGCGCGACGAAGAGCGCCCCGGGCGCCGCGAGCCGCGAGTCGACGACGACGTCGCCGGTCACCGCGGCGTCGCCGTCCCCGATGACGCGGCCCCCGACGAGCTCCGCGACCTCGGCCGCCGTGAGGCGGATCATGCGTCCGCCCCGGTCGTGGCCTCGGCGGTGCCCGCCCGTCCGGGCCGGCCCGTGGCGGCGAGGAAGACGTCGCGGTCGTTGTAGCGGTGGAACACTCCGGCGATCTCCTGCGTGGGTTCGTGGCCCTTGCCGGTCACGATGATCGTGTCCTCCGGCCGGGCAAGGTCGAGGGCGAGCCGGATGGCGTCCGCCCGGGAGTCGGACTCGTGCACGTCACGGGCGTCGGGGCGCTCGTCGAGGACCCCGCCGAGGATCGCCGCGCGGATCTCCTCCGGCGGCTCCGACCGCGGGTTCTCGTCCGTGACGACGACGACGTCGGCCAGCCGCGCGGCGATCTGCCCCATGACCGGGCGCTTGCCGCGGTCCCGGTCACCGTCGGAGCCGAGGACGATGACGAGACGCCCCGGCGTGATCGGCCGGACGGCCTCGAGCGCGAGCGTCAGCGCGTCCGGGGTGTGCGCGTAGTCGACGAGGCACAGCGGGTGGACCTCGTCGCGCTCGACCACGCGCTCCATGCGGCCGGGGATCGCCGAGGCCGTCGCCACGGCGGCGGCCGCGACGTCGAGCGGCACGCCGGCGCGGTACGCCATGACGACGGCCAGCGCGGCGTTGGACACGTTGACCAGGCCCGGCAGCGGGCTCGCGGCACCGATCGCCGTGCCGTCGGGGCCGGTCAGGGTGAAGGAGGACCCGACGCCGTCGAGGCCGATGCTCGCCTCCCCGACGCGCCAGTCGGCATCCGCCCCGCCCACGGCCTCCGGGCGCGTCGCGACGGCGTCCACCGGGACCACGCCCTGCGCGCGCAGCTGCGTCGCGAGCCGCGTGCCCCAGGCGTCGTCCACGCAGACGACGGCGCGCCGGGTGCGCCCGGGCGCGAAGAGGCTCGCCTTGGCCGCGAAGTAGCCCTCCATGTCGCCGTGGAAATCGAGGTGGTCCCACTGGAGGTTGGTGAACCCGGCGACGTCGAGCTCGAGCCCGCCGACGCGCCCCAGCGCGAGCGCGTGCGAGGAGACCTCCATCGAGCAGGCCGTGACGCCCCGCTCCTTCATGAGCGCGAACAGCCCGTGCAGGACGGGCGCCTCGACCGTGGTGCGGGGGCTCTCGATCGCCTCGTCGCCCACGCGCAGCTCGACCGTGCCGACGACGGCGGTCCGCTCGTGCACCGCCCGCAGCGCGGCCTCGACGAAGTAGCTCGTCGTCGTCTTGCCGTTGGTGCCGGTGACGCCGACGGTCGTCACGTCGCGGGCGGGGTGGCCGTAGACCCAGGCCGAGGCGGCGCCGAGCCGCCCGCGGGGGTCGCCCACGACGAGGACCGGGAGGTCCGCCACGGCGCCCCCGGCCGACCGGACCCGCGCGGCGCCGTCGTCGTCGGTGAGGACCGCGACCGCGCCGGCCGCCGCGGCCGCGCCGGCGAAGTCCGCGCCGTGCGCGTGGGCGCCGGGCAGGGCCGCGAAGACGTCGCCGGGCTCGACGTCCGCCGAGCCGACCGCGATGCCCGTGAGCCGGATGTCGTCCGCCCCCGGCGGGACCGGGACGCCCAGCTCGCGCGCGAGGTCGGTGAGGTGACGTTCGGGGCGCTGCCGGGGTCGCATCCGACCGTGGGGGGACGTCACGCGCTCGAATGTACCGTCCGGGGCGGGACCCGCCACGCCCGTCACTCCCAGGTGGTCGGGTACAGCTCCGGTGCCGTGCCGGTGGGCGGGATGCCCAGGTGCTGGAGCGTGAACGAGGTCACGTCGCGGAAGACGGGCGCCGACACCGCGCCGCCGTAGATGGACGTCTTCGGGTCGTACAGGACGACGTTGACCGCGATCCGCGGGTCGTCGACCGGGGCGATCCCGATGAAGGACGCCACGTGCTTGATGACGCGACCGTTGTCCTCGAAGGCCTGGGCGGTCCCGGTCTTGCCGCCGACGCGGTAGCCCGGCACCGCGCCGTTGGCGCCCGTGCCCTCCACGACGGTCGTCTCGAGCATGCGCAGGAGCGTGCTCGCGGTCTCCTCGCCGATGACACGCTCCGGCTCGGGCAGGTCGCTGGGCACGAGCGCGCCGTCGGGACCGACCGTCCCGCGGACGAGGTGCGGCTGGACGCGGACGCCGCCGTTCGCGACGGTGGAGAACACCTGGGTGTTCTGCAGGACCGTCGAGCTGACGGCCTGGCCGAAGAGGACCGCGTACCGGGAGCGCCCGTCCCAGGTGTCCGCGGGCCACAGGATGCCGCCGGACTCCCCCGGCAGGCCGACGCCGGTCGGCTCCCCGAAGCCGAACTTGCGCAGGTAGTCGTGGCGGACCTGCTCCGGGATCGGCTCGCCGGCCATGATCGTGCCCGTGTTGGAGGACTCGGCGAAGACGCCCGCGAGCGTCAGCTGGAGCGTCGGGTGCTCGTGGGAGTCCTTGAACGTCTGCCCGTTGGGGGTCGTGTACTGGTACGGCACCGTGAACCGCGACTCGGGGGTCGCGACGCCCGTCTCGAGCGCCGCGGCCATCGAGATGACCTTCGCCGTCGAGCCCGGCTCGTAGACCACCTCGATCGCGCGGCTGCCCCGGTCGGACGCGGGCGTGGCCCCCGGGTCGTTGGGGTCGACCGCGCCGGAGTCCACCAGGGCGAGGATCTCGCCGGTGCGGACGTCGGTCACCTCGACGGCGCCCCACTGCGCGCCGGTCTCGGCCACCGCCTGGTCCAGGCGCCGCTGCGCCATGAACTGCACGTCCCGGTCGATCGTGAGCTGGACGTCCCGCCCCGGCACCGCCGGCACGCTCTCCTGCTCCCGGCCCGGGATGCGCTGGCCCCGCGCTCCGCGCTCGTAGGTCACCTCGCCCGGGGTCCCGGTGAGCACCTCGTCGAACACCATCTCGATCCCGGCCTGGCCGTAGCCCTCGGCGCCGACGAACCCGAGGAGGTTCCCGGCCGTGCTGCCGGCCGGGTAGACCCGGTCGGTGGCGCGCTCGCCGGTGATCCCCGGGATGGTCAGCTCCCGCACCTGGTCGTAGACCTCCGGGACGACCCCCTTGGCGAGGTACACGAACGGCCGCTTCTCCTCGCCGCCCCACAGCTCGGCGCCCAGCTCCGCCGCCGGCACGCCGAGGACCGGCGCCAGGCGCTCGGCCTCCTGCGCCACGCGCTCCGGGGTCCCCAGCGCCTCGACGAGCTGCTGCTGGTTGACGACGACGTTCCAGCGCTCGACCGACGTCGCGAGCGCCACGCCGTTGCGGTCGAGGATCTCGCCGCGGCCGCCAGGGATCTCCTGGGTGACGAGGCGCTTGGCGGAGTACTCCGCCGCGAGCGCGGGGCCTGCCACGACCTGCATGTGGACCAGGCGGCCCGCGAGCACGGCCAGCAGGACGAGCACGAGGGCGAGGGCGAGCCGCTGGCGGTCACGCGGCGACCCGGTCCGCGGCGTCGGCAGCGCCGTGCTCCCGACGGCGGCCGGGGTTGCCCGGGTGGGCGCCCGGCGGGTCCCGGCTCCCGTCCCGGCACGGTCGGTCCGGGCGGCGCCGGGACGTGCCGACGGGGTGCGGGGCGAGGGCACCGTGGTCGCGGCCGCCCTCGGGGCGGTCCTCGGGGGCGTGCTCCGCTCGGCGCCCGGGTCAGCGCTCCGGGTGCTGCCCGGAGCGCCGCTCGCCGCGCGGCGCGCGCCCCCGGCGCCGTCCCGGGCGCGGCCCGGGCGCTCGCTCGTCCCCGTCGTGGACATGCCCGCGATGCTCCTCGGTCCCGTCC
>NZ_CAMPHH010000078.1 GCF_946885855.1 uncultured Actinotalea sp.
GACGGGGACCGCGCCGGCAGCGAGGGCACAGGGGAGGGCGGGCCCGGTGGCGCCGGTGGCGGCCCGGGTGGTGCGGGAAGTGGCAACCAGGGGAACGGGGTCGGCCCCGACGGCAACCGGGGCCGGGGCCGCGGCTGACGCGGCGGGTCGTCGTCCTGACGGGCATGCGATCACCAGCCGCGCCGACGCCACTCGTCGAGGTGTGGTCGCTCCCGGCCCAGCGTCGTGTCCGCGCCGTGCCCGGGGTAGACCCACGTGTCGTCTCCCAGGACGCCGAAGACCCGGTCCTCGAGATCGGTCATGAGTGCGCCGAAGGCGTCCGGACCGGAGGTCTTGCCGGGACCGCCGGGGAAGAGGCTGTCCCCGGTGAAGAGGTGGGCGCGGCCCGGGACGGTCCCCCGTCCGGCCGTCGTCGCGGGCTCGCGGTAGAGCAGCGCGACCGACCCCGGCGTGTGCCCGCGCAGCGCGACCACCTCGAGGACCACGTGCCCCACGGACACGAGGTCACCGTGGTGCAGGCGTCGGTGGACGACCACGGGCATCGCCGCGGCGTCGTCGGCGCCGCACGCGTGGCGCGCACCCGTGACGGTGAGGACCGACTCCAGCGCGCCGACGTGGTCCGTGTGGCGGTGCGTCGTGACGACGGTGCCGAGCCGCGCGGAGGACGAACCCTCCCGGATGAGGGCGAGGAGCCGGTCGGGCTCGGCAGCGGCGTCCACGAGGAGCTGGTCGCCGTCCGCCCGCGCGGTGAGCAGATAGGCGTTGTTGTCCATCGGCCCGACCGAGAGCTTGCGGACGACGACCTCGTCGAGCTCGCGGACCGCGGACGGCCCGCCGGGGACGACGTCACCGGTGTAGGTCATGCCCTCATCGTCCACCGTCGGCCACCGCGTCCGCAGTCGACCGGGCGACGCGCGCGCACGCAGGGGCCGGGCACGGGCGCGACGGCGCGCCGGACCGGACGGGCAGGACGGATCCCGCCGCGCCGACGCCGGTGTGACGTCGAACACTTGTACGACCCAGGAGAGCCACGTACGATGCTGCGGTGAACGACCGACTGCGCGTGCAGGGCGCGCGCGAGCACAATCTCCGCAACGTCGATCTCGATCTTCCTCGCGACAGCCTCATCGTCTTCACCGGGCTGTCCGGGTCCGGCAAGTCGTCCCTGGCGTTCGACACGATCTTCGCCGAGGGGCAGCGCCGCTACGTCGAGTCCCTCTCGGCCTATGCCCGCCAGTTCCTCGGGCAGATGGACAAGCCGGACGTCGACTTCATCGAGGGGCTGTCCCCGGCCGTCTCGATCGACCAGAAGTCGACCAACCGCAACCCGCGGTCGACGGTCGGCACCATCACCGAGGTCTACGACTACCTCCGACTGCTCTTCGCGCGCGCCGGGACGCAGTTCTGCCCGGTCTGCGGTGAGCAGGTCAGCAGGCAGACGCCGCAGCAGATCGTCGACCGGCTGCTCGAGCTGCCCGAGGGCACGCGGTACCAGGTGCTCGCGCCCGTGGTGCGGGGCCGCAAGGGCGAGTACGCCGACCTCTTCCGCGAGCTGCAGGCGAAGGGCTTCGCCCGGGCACGTGTCGACGGCGAGGTCCACCAGCTCACCGAGCCGCCGGTGCTGGAGAAGAAGCTCAAGCACACGATCGACGTCGTGGTGGACCGCCTCGTGTCGCGCGAGGGTGTCCGGCGACGGCTGACCGACTCGGTCGAGACGGCCCTGACCCTGGCCGGCGGCCTCGTCGTCGTCGAGCTCGTCGACGCGGAGGCGGGCGACCCGGCTCGGGAGCGGCGGTTCTCCGAGCACCGCGCGTGCCCGAACGACCACCAGCTGGCGCTGGAGGAGATCGAGCCGCGCACCTTCTCCTTCAACGCCCCGTACGGCGCCTGCCCCGAGTGCACGGGGATCGGCAGCCGGCTCGAGGTCGATCCCGACCTGGTCATCCCGGACGAGGAGGCGACGCTGGCCGGCGGCGCCGTCGCGCCGTGGGCGCAGACGTCCTCGGAGTACTTCCAGCGGGTCCTTCGGGCTCTCTCGGAGGACCTCGGCTTCTCCATGGACGTGCCCTGGCGTGCGCTCCCGGAGCGCGCGCGGCAGGCGATCCTCCACGGCAAGGACCACGAGGTCCACGTCCGGTACCGCAATCGCTGGGGCCGCGAGCGGCAGTACAGCACGGGCTTCGAGGGCGTCGTCTCCTTCATCGAGCGACGCCATGCCGAGACGGACTCCGAGTGGTCGAAGGACAAGTACGAGGCCTACATGCGCGAGGTCCCGTGCCCGGTGTGCGAGGGCACCCGCCTCAAGCCCGAGGTCCTCGCCGTGCGCGTCGGCGGACGCTCGATCGCCGATGTGTGCCGGCTCCCGCTGCGCGAGGCGCGGGACTTCCTCGCGGCGCTCGAGCTCGGCGAGCGGGAGCGGGCGATCGCCGCCCAGGTGCTCAAGGAGATCCAGGCGCGCCTCGGCTTCCTGCTCGACGTCGGCCTGGACTACCTGTCCATGGACCGCGCGGCGGGGACGCTGTCCGGCGGGGAGGCGCAGCGGATCCGTCTGGCCACCCAGATCGGCTCGGGACTCGTCGGGGTCCTCTACGTGCTGGACGAGCCGAGCATCGGCCTGCACCAGCGGGACAACCGGCGGCTCATCGACACCCTGACCCGGCTCCGCGACCTCGGCAACACCCTCATCGTCGTCGAGCACGACGAGGACACCATCCGCACGGCCGACTGGATCGTGGACATCGGGCCAGGCGCCGGCGAGCACGGTGGTCGTGTGGTCCACTCCGGCGACCTTGACGGGCTGCTGGCGTCGACCGAGTCCGTCACGGGTGCCTACCTCGCCGGCCGACGCAGCATCCCGACCCCGGAGCGGCGGCGGCCGATCGACCGCAAGCGGCAGGTCACGGTCGTGGGCGCGCGGGAGCACAACCTGCGCGGCATCGACGTGAGCTTCCCGCTCGGCTGCTTCGTGGCGGTGACGGGCGTCTCGGGCTCGGGCAAGTCCACCCTGGTCAACTCGATCCTCTACACCGTCATGGCGAACGAGCTGAACGGAGCCCGGCAGGTGCCCGGGCGTCACACCCGGGTCACGGGGCTCGACCAGCTCGACAAGGTCGTCCACGTCGATCAGGGGCCGATCGGCCGGACGCCGCGCTCCAACCCCGCGACGTACACCGGCGTCTGGGACCACGTCCGCAAGCTCTTCGCCGAGACGACCGAGGCGAAGGTCCGCGGGTACACCCCGGGACGCTTCTCGTTCAACGTCAAGGGCGGCCGCTGCGAGGCCTGCTCCGGCGACGGCACGCTCAAGATCGAGATGAACTTCCTCCCCGACGTCTACGTCCCGTGCGAGGTCTGCCACGGCTCGCGGTACAACCGGGAGACGCTCGAGGTCCACTTCAAGGGCAAGACCGTCGCCGATGTCCTCGACATGCCGATCGAGGAGGCGGCGGACTTCTTCGCCGCGGTCCCGGCGATCTCGCGCCACCTCAAGACGCTCGTCGACGTCGGCCTCGGGTACGTGCGCCTCGGTCAGCCCGCACCGACGCTCTCGGGCGGCGAGGCGCAGCGGGTCAAGCTCGCGAGCGAGCTGCAGCGGCGCTCGACCGGCCGGACCGTTTACGTGCTCGACGAGCCGACGACCGGCCTGCACTTCGAGGACATCCGCAAGCTGCTCGGCGTCCTGCAGTCCCTCGTCGACAAGGGCAACAGCGTCATCGTCATCGAGCACAACCTCGACGTGATCAAGAGTGCGGACTGGGTCGTCGACATGGGGCCGGAGGGCGGCTCCGGCGGTGGTGTCGTGGTGGCCCAGGGGACGCCCGAGCAGGTCGCGCGGGTCGAGGAGAGCCACACGGGCCGGTTCCTCGCGGAGCTGCTGGGCGACGGCACGATGGCCGCGTCGGCCTGACGTCGCCCGCCCGCCTGCGCGGTCGCGTCCGTGGACGACGCGGCCGCGCGGTGCGGCCGCACCCCGGGACGACGGACACGCCCGCCGCTCAGAGCACCGCGCGGCGGCCCGTCACGGGACGGCGTGCTGCGCCACGCGCAGCGGCGCCGGGTCGAGGCGCACGGGGAAGTTGACCGACCGCGCGATGAAGCAGTGCTCGTGCGCCCGGGCGTGCAGGGCGGCGAGCCGGGCGTCCGTGACCGGGGTGCCGGGCGCGACGTCGTCGTCCGCGGCGACGGTCACGCACGGGCGGAGGACGACCTCGCGGAACTGCCCGTGGCCGGCGCCCTCGACGCGCATCGTCCCGGTCGCGCGGTCCGTGTAGCCGACGACGACGACCCCGTCGGCAGACGCCAGGTGGAGGAACCACAGCATGTGGCACTGGGCCAGCGCCGCCACGAGGAGCTCCTCGGGGCTGTAGCGGTCGGGGTCTCCGCGGAACGCCGGGTCGGCGGAGCCGGGCAGCGGCGGCTTGGTACCGATGCGGACCTCGTGGTCGCGCGAGTACGCGGTGTAGCTGACGGTCCCGGCCTCACCGGCCCCCGTCCAGACGACGTCGGCGGTGTAGCTGTGCAGGAGTCCCATCTGCCGAGGTTACCGGCCGGGGAACGCGCCGCCCAGGACCCGGCAGCCCGCTCACCCCGGTGGTCCACCACGGCCGCGGACGAGCGTGTCCCCGGCGCGAACTAGGCTCCTGCGCATGGCCGACCCCGCCACGTACCGTCCGCGCCCGGGCCAGGTCCCCGACTCGCCCGGCGTCTACCGCTTCAAGGACGAGCACGGTCGCGTCGTCTACGTCGGCAAGGCCAAGAGCCTGCGCTCCCGTCTCGCGAGCTACTTCCAGGACCTGTCCGCGCTCCACCCGCGCACCCAGCAGATGGTCACCACGGCGGCGTCGGTCGAGTGGACCGTCGTCGGCACCGAGGTCGAGGCCCTCGCGCTGGAGTACTCCTGGATCAAGGAGTTCGACCCGCGGTTCAACGTCAAGTACCGCGACGACAAGTCGTACCCGTACCTGGCGGTCACCCTCGGCGAGGAGTTCCCACGGGTGCAGGTGATGCGCGGCCGCAAGCGCCCGGGCACGCGGTACTTCGGGCCCTACGCGCACGCCTGGGCGATCCGGGAGACGGTCGACCTGCTCCTGCGCGTGTTCCCGGTCCGGACCTGCTCGGCCGGCGTCTTCCGGCGCGCGCAGCAGACCGGCCGCCCGTGCCTGCTGGGGTACATCGACAAGTGCTCCGCGCCGTGCGTGGGGCGGGTGAGCGAGGCGGAGCACCGGACGCTGGCGGAGGACTTCTGCGACTTCATGGCGGGGGAGACGGCGCGCTTCACGCGGCGGCTCACGGCCGAGATGAAGGCGGCCGCCTCCGAGCTCGACTACGAGCGCGCCGCCCGGCTGCGCGACGACATCGGTGCGCTGGAACGGGCCACGGAGAAAAACGCCGTCGTCCTGGCGGACGGCACGGACGCCGACGTGTTCGCGCTCGTCGGTGACGAGCTCGAGGCAGCGGTCCAGGTCTTCCACGTCCGGGACGGCCGGATCCGCGGCCAGCGCGGCTGGGTCGTCGAGAAGGTCGAGGACGTCACGGACGCCGAGCTCGTCGAGCACCTGCTGCAGCAGGTCTACGGGGACGAGGGCGGCTGGTCCGCGCCGGCCCGCGACTCCGGCGGCGCGCGCCGACCGGAGCAGGTCCGGGTCGCCGACTCCGCCGTGCCGCGGGAGGTGCTCGTGCCGGTCCTGCCGCCGGACGTCGAGCAGGTCACGGACTGGCTCAGCACCCTGCGCGGCTCCCGGGTGCGGGTGCGCGTCCCGCAGCGGGGGGACAAGCGCGACCTGGCCGGGACGGTGCGCCGCAACGCGGAGCAGGCGCTGGTGCTGCACCGCACGCGCCGGGCGGGCGACCTCACGACCCGGAGCCAGGCGCTGCAGGAGCTCCAGGAGGCCCTGGACCTGCCGGCCGCGCCCCTGCGCATCGAGTGCTACGACATCTCCACGACGCAGGGCTCCCACCAGGTCGGCTCCATGGTGGTCTTCGAGGACGGCCTGGCGCGCAAGTCGGAGTACCGCCACTTCGTGGTCCGCGGACCGGAGGGGGAGGGCGCCCGGGACGACACGGCCGCGATGTACGAGGTCATCACCCGGCGGTTCCGCCGCTACCTGCAGGAGCAGGAGGACGCCGACGACCTCGCGCTCGGCGAGAACGACGACGACGTCCAGGTGCACCCCGCGCCGACGGGCCGTGAGGTGCCGCCCGAGGCGCGCCGGCCCGGGAGGTTCGCCTACCCGCCCAACCTCGTCGTCGTCGACGGCGGACCCCCGCAGGTGGCCGCCGCGGCCCGTGCCCTGGCGGACCTCGGCATCGACGACGTCGCGCTGTGCGGCCTCGCGAAGCGGCTGGAGGAGGTGTGGCTGCCGGGCGAGGACTACCCGGTCATCCTCCAGCGCAGCTCCGAGGGGCTCTACCTGCTGCAGCGGGTGCGCGACGAGGCGCACCGCTTCGCGATCCGCCACCACCGGTCGCGGCGCAGCAAGGGCATGACGGTGTCGGCTCTCGACGCTGTGCCCGGTCTCGGGCCGGCGCGCTCCGCGGCGCTGCTCAAGCACTTCGGCTCGGTCAAGCGGCTGCGCGCGGCCACGGTGGAGGAGATCGCGGCGGTCAAGGGCATGGGGGTGCGAACGGCACAGGCGGTCGTCGACGCCCTGGCCCCCTCACCGGACGCCACCCCGGCCGACGCGGCGCGGGCTGGCATGCTGGACGCATGAGCCAGGAGCCGCCACCGACCACCGTCCCGTCCGGCATCCCGGTCCTGGAGGCGACCACGCCGACCCCCCGCGGCGAGCTGCCGGAGCTGCTCCTCATCACGGGCATGTCGGGCGCGGGCCGCAGCCGCGCCGCCGCGGTCCTGGAGGACCTCGACTGGTACGTCGTGGACAACCTGCCGCCGCAGCTGCTGCCCCAGATGGTCCGGATGATGAGCGCGGCCCAGGGGGCGGTCCACCGCCTCGCGGCCGTCGTCGACGTGCGCGGCCGGGAGTTCTTCCGCGACCTCGTCGAGATCATCGACGGCCTGCGGGAGTCCGGCTTCTCCTACCGGCTGCTCTTCCTCGACGCCTCGGACCCGGTCCTGGTCCAGCGCTTCGAGGCGGTCCGGCGTCCGCACCCGCTCCAGGGCGACCGCCGCATCCTCGACGGCATCGCCGAGGAGCGCGAGCTCATGCGCGGCCTGCGGGAGCGGGCCGACATCGTCATCGACACGACCGAGCTCAACGTCCACGAGCTGGCCCGCGAGGTCCGTTCCGCCGTGACGGGTGGGGAGGGCGACGCCCTGCGGGTCAATGTCCTGTCCTTCGGCTTCAAGTACGGGCTCCCGCTCGACGCGGACCACGTCGTCGACGTGCGCTTCCTGTCCAACCCGTACTGGATCGGCGAGCTCCGGCACCTCACCGGTCGTGACGAGCCGGTCCGGGACTACGTCCTCGGTCTGCCGGGGGCGGCGCTGTTCGTCGACCGGTACGTCGACGCCCTCGAGCCGGTGCTCGCGGGGTACGAGACGGAGGACAAGCGCTACGCGACCGTCGCCGTCGGCTGCACCGGCGGGAAGCACCGCTCGGTCGCGATGTCCGAGGCCGTCGCCGCGGCCCTGCGCGAGCGCGGGCACCGGGTGGTCGTCTCCCACCGCGACCTGGGGCGGGAGTGACCGGCCCGCACGCGGAGCCCCGCAACGGCGGCGTGGGTCCCGCGGTCGTCGCGCTCGGCGGCGGGCACGGGCTGTCCGCGAGCCTGTCCGCCCTGCGGCTCATGTCCGACCGCCTCACGGCGGTCGTCACCGTCGCGGACGACGGCGGCTCCTCGGGTCGCCTCCGGGAGGAGATGGGCGTCCTGCCGCCGGGCGACCTCAGGATGGCGCTGTCGGCGCTGTGCGACGACTCCGAGTGGGGCCGCACGTGGCGGGACGTGCTCCAGCACCGGTTCCACTCGGACGGGTCGCTCGACCAGCACGCGGTCGGCAACCTCCTCATCGTGGCCCTGTGGGAGCTCCTCGGGGACACCGTCGCGGGCCTGGACTGGGTGGGCAGGCTGCTCGGGGCGCGCGGCCGCGTGCTGCCCATGGCGGCGGTGCCGCTGGCGATCGAGGCCGAGGTCGTGGACACGGTCGACGGCGAGGAGCGCACGCGGACGGTGCGAGGTCAGAGCCACGTCGCCACCGCCGCGGGGCAGGTCCGGTCCGTCCGCCTCCTGCCTGCCGACCCGCCGGGGTGCCCGGAGGCGGTCGAGGCGGTCGACGCCGCGGACTGGGTCGTCCTCGGGCCGGGCTCCTGGTTCACCTCGGTGATGCCGCACCTGCTCGTCCCGGAGCTCTCCGCCGCCCTGCACCGCACCGCGGCCCGGCGCTGCCTGACGCTCAACCTCTCCGCCGAGACCGGCGAGACCCCGGGCATGCGGGCCCACGACCACCTCGTCGCACTGCGCCGTCACGCCCCGGACCTGCGCATCGACGTCGTCGTCGCGGACCCCAGCGTGATCGACGACGTCGCGGCCCTGCAGGACGCGTGCGCGGCGATGGGCGGGCACCTGCTCCTGCGCCAGGTGCGGGTCGGCGACGGCACCCCGTGCCACGACCCGCTCCGGCTCGCCGCGGCCTACCGGGACGCCTTCGAGGGCTTCCTCGGCGACATCGGGACGCGGGCGCGGTGATGGCAGGATGACGCCCATGGCGTTGACCGCACAGGTGAAGGACGAGCTCGCCCGGCTCCCCGTCGAGAAGACCTCCCACCGCAAGGCGGAGGTCTCGGCGACCCTGCGCTTCGCCGGTGGGCTGCACATCATCTCGGGCCGGATCGTCATCGAGGCCGAGCTCGACACCGGGGTCGCCGCGCGGCGTCTGCGCCAGTTCGTCTCCGAGGTCTACGGCCACACCAGCGACGTCGTGGTCGTCAGCGGCGGGGGCCTGCGCCGGGGGCCCCGGTACGTCGTCCGCGTCGTCAAGGACGGGGAGTCGCTCGCACGCCAGACCGGGCTGCTGGACAACCGCGGGCGCCCGGTACGGGGGTTGCCGCCGCAGGTCGTCTCGGCCGGCACGGGGGAGGCGGAGGCCGCGTGGCGCGGCGCCTTCCTGGCCCACGGCTCGCTGACCGAGCCGGGTCGGTCCGCGGCGCTCGAGGTCACCTGCCCCGGCCCGGAGGCCGCACTCGCCCTCGTGGGCGCCGCGCGGCGGATCGGCATCGCGGCGAAGGCCCGCGAGGTGCGGGGCGTGGACCGCGTGGTCATCCGGGACGGCGACGCCATCGGCGCCATGCTGACGCGCCTGGGCGCCCACGACGCCGTCCTCGTCTGGGAGGAGCGGCGCATGCGCCGCGAGGTCCGGGGGACGGCCAACCGCCTGGCGAACTTCGACGACGCGAACCTGCGCCGGTCCGCCCGGGCAGCGGTCGCGGCGGGGGCACGGGTGGAGCGCGCCTTCGAGATCCTCGGCGAGGACCTGCCGGAGCACCTGCGCGAGGCCGGGATGCTCCGGCTGCAGCACAAGCAGGCCTCCCTCGAGGAGCTCGGCCAGCTCGCCGACCCGCCCCTGACCAAGGACGCCGTCGCGGGCCGGATCCGCCGCCTCCTGGCGACCGCCGACAAGAAGGCGGCGGAGCTCGGGATCCCGGACACGGAGGCCGGCCTCACGGCCGACATGCTCGACGTCTGAGGCGGCCCGCACCGGCGGTCCGCCGAGCGGTCCGCCGGGGCGTCGTGGCTGACCAGGTGCCGTGAGAAACGTGCACACCCGGGACGGCGGCCGCCGGACGAACGTCCCGACGACGGCTCTGTGTCCGGCGTGTAACCTGGGGCACATCGGGGACAAAGATCAAGATCGCAGTGCCGTCCCCAGGGCGTACAGCGCCGTGCGCAACCCGTCAACGACCCATCGTGCGTACCGGGAATGCGGTGCGCCTTGAGGAGGGCATAGTGACCATCCGCGTCGGAATCAACGGCTTCGGCCGCATCGGACGTAACTTCTTCCGCGCAGTCCTGGAGTCGGGCGCCGACATCGAGGTCGTCGGTGTCAACGACCTCACGGACAACAAGACGCTGGCGACGCTGCTCAAGTACGACTCGATCCTGGGCCGCCTGGCGCAGGAGGTCACGTACGACGACACGAGCATCACGGTCGGCGGCAAGACCATCAAGGCCATGGCCGAGCGCGACCCCTCCGCGCTGCCGTGGGGCGAGCTGGGCGTCGACATCGTCATCGAGTCGACCGGCTTCTTCACCGACGCGACCAAGGCCAAGGCCCACATCGACGCCGGCGCCAAGAAGGTCATCATCTCGGCCCCGGCCAAGAACGAGGACGCCACGTTCGTCATGGGCGTGAACCACACGGAGTACGACGCGGCGAACCACCACGTCATCTCCAACGCCTCGTGCACCACGAACTGCCTCGCGCCGATGGCCAAGGTCCTCGACGAGAACTTCGGCATCGTCCGCGGTCTCATGACGACGATCCACGCCTACACGCAGGACCAGAACCTCCAGGACGGCCCGCACAAGGACCTGCGCCGCGCGCGCGCCGCCGCGGTCAACATGGTCCCCACCTCGACGGGCGCCGCGAAGGCCGTCTCGCTGGTCCTCCCGCAGCTCAAGGGCAAGCTCGACGGCTACGCCATGCGCGTCCCGGTTCCCACCGGCTCCGCCACGGACCTCACCTTCACCGCCTCGCGCGAGGTCACGGTCGAGGAGGTCAACGCGGCGATGAAGGCGGCCGCCGAGAGCGCCGAGCTCAAGGGCATCCTCACGTACACCGAGGACCCGATCGTCTCCGCCGACATCGTGACGGACCCGGCCTCGAGCATCTTCGACGCCGGCCTCACCAAGGTGATCGGCGACCAGGTCAAGGTCGTCGCCTGGTATGACAACGAGTGGGGCTACTCCAACAGCCTCGTCAAGCTCGTCAGCTACGTCGGCGACCGTCTCTGACCTCACCGGCCCCTGAGCATCGCGCTCATGACGACGTCCGCGTGCCGCGCCACCCCGGGGCACGCGGACGTCGTCGCGTCACGACCCTGACACCCCTCGAGGGAGAGACATGAAGACCATCGCGGACCTCGGCGAGCTGCGCGGCAAGCGCGTGCTCGTCCGTGCCGACCTCAACGTGCCGCTGGACGGCACGACGATCACCGACGACGGGCGCGTGCGCGCGGCCGTCCCGACCCTGCGCACCCTGGTGGACGCGGGCGCCAAGGTCGTCGTTGCGGCGCACCTCGGCCGCCCCAAGGGCGCTCCGGACCCGAAGTACTCCCTGGCGCCCGTCGCCGCGCGGCTCGGCGAGCTCCTCGGCGTGCCGGTGACCCTCGCGGAGGACACCGTGGGCGAGTCGGCGCGGGCGATCGTCGCCGCGCTCGGCGAGGGCGAGGTCGCCCTGCTGGAGAACATCCGGTTCGACGCTCGCGAGACCTCCAAGGACGAGGCGGAGCGCTCGGCGCTCGCCGACGACCTCGCGACGCTCGCCGACGCGTACGTGTCCGACGGCTTCGGCGTCGTGCACCGCAAGCAGGCGTCCGTCTACGACGTCGCCCGCAAGCTGCCGGCTGCCGTCGGCGGTCTGGTCCTCACGGAGGTCGAGGCGCTGCGTCGCGCGACCGAGGACCCCGAGCGGCCCTACGTCGTCGTGCTCGGCGGGTCGAAGGTCTCCGACAAGCTCGGCGTCATCGCGAACCTGCTGACCAAGGCGGACCGCCTCCTCATCGGCGGCGGGATGGTGTTCACCTTCCTGGCGGCCAAGGGCCACCCGGTCGGCACGTCGCTGCTGGAGGAGGACCAGGTCGAGACGGTCAGGGGCTACCTCGCCACGGCCGCGGAGCGCGGCGTCGAGATCGTCCTGCCGACCGATGTCGTCGTCGCCGACGCGTTCGCAGCCGACGCGGCGCACGACGTCGTGCCGGCGGACGCGATGCCCGACGGCCGGATGGGCCTGGACATCGGTCCGGACTCGGCCGAGCTGTTCCGCAGCAAGATCCTCGACGCGCGCACCATCGTGTGGAACGGCCCGATGGGCGTCTTCGAGTTCGACGCGTTCGCGGCCGGCACCCGGGCCGTCGCGCAGGCGATGGTCGACGCGGGGGAGCAGGGCGCGTTCAGCATCGTCGGTGGTGGCGACTCGGCCGCCGCCGTGCGCCGTCTCGGCTTCGACGAGGCCGGGTTCGGCCACATCTCGACCGGAGGCGGCGCCAGCCTGGAGTTCCTGGAGGGCAAGGAGCTCCCCGGGATCGCCGTCCTCGAGCAGACCGCGAAGGAGAGCTGACCGTGGCGACCACGCGCACCCCGCTGATGGCGGGCAACTGGAAGATGAACCTCGACCACCACCAGGCGACACACCTCGTGCAGAAGCTGGCGTGGACGCTCAAGGACGCCAAGCACGACTACGCGGCCGTCGAGGTCGCCGTCCTGGTGCCGTTCACGGACCTGCGCTCGGTCCAGACGCTCGTCGACGCCGACAAGCTCGACCTCGTCTACGGCGCGCAGGACGTCTCGGCGCACACCGAGGGCGCCTACACCGGCGAGATCTCGCCGGTGATGCTGGCCAAGCTCGGCGTCACGTACGTGGCCGTCGGCCACTCGGAGCGCCGGGAGTACCACGGTGAGGACGACGCCCTGTGCGCGGCCAAGGTCCGCTCGGCGTTCGGGCAGGGCCTCGTGCCCATCCTGTGCGTCGGCGAGGGCCTGGATGTCCGCAAGGCGGGGGAGCAGGTCGCGTACACGCTGGCGCAGCTCGACGGCGCGCTCGAGGGCCTGCCCGCCGAGCACGCCGCCCGGATCGTCGTGGCGTACGAGCCGGTGTGGGCGATCGGCACCGGCGAGGTCGCGACGCCCGACGACGCGCAGGAGGTGTGCCACGCGATCCGCGACCGGCTCGCGGAGCTCTACTCCCGCGAGGTCGCCGACGGCGTGCGGGTGCTCTACGGCGGCTCGGTGAAGTCGGGCAACGTGGCGGCGATCATGGCGCAGCCCGACGTCGACGGCGCGCTTGTCGGCGGCGCGAGCCTGGACGCGGAGGAGTTCACGAAGATCGTGCGGTACCAGGCCCACAGCACCGGCCAGTGAGTCCGACGACGGCCTGACGGTCGCGGTGCCGGCCCCGTCCTCGGGCGGCGGCCGGCACCGTGCTGTCCGGGCCG
>NZ_CAMPHH010000079.1 GCF_946885855.1 uncultured Actinotalea sp.
TCGAGGCCGAGGTCCGGGTGGGGCTGAACGGCTCACAGCCTCGCTCCGGGTGTCATCCCCGGACCTCGGCCTCGATCGGCCCCGGGGGGCGGCCAGCGCCGCCCCCCGGGATCGTCCTCACTTCTTGAACATCAGGGTCTTCGTGTTGGTGAACTCCTGCAGCCCCTCGGCGCCGTTCTCCACGCCCATGCCGGAGAGCTTGTGACCGCCGAACGGGATGTCGATCCCGTGGACGTGGATCTCGTTGACCCACACGGTCCCGGTCTCGAGCCGCAGCGCGACCTCGGCGGCCTGCTCGGGCGGGCCCCAGACCGAGCCGCCCAGACCGAAGTCCGTGTCGTTGGCGCGGCGGACGACCTCGTCGACGGTCTCGAAGGAGAGCATCGGCACAACGGGGCCGAAGGGCTCCTCGCGCACGATGCGGCTGTCGTCCGGCGGGTTGTCGACGACTGTGACCGGCACGTAGTTGCCGGGCAGGCTCTCGTCGATCTCGCCGCCGAGCAGCACCGTGTAGCCGTTCGCGCGGATGTCGGCGAACATGTCCAAGAGCTTCCCGTACTGCATCGAGTTCTGGATCGGGCCGAGGTCGGTGGTCGGCTCGATCCCGTTGCCGACCGTCTTGTCCTTCGCGTACTCGACGAAGGCGTCGACGAACTCGCGGTAGATGCTCGAGTGGATGTACACCCGCTTCACCGCGATGCACCACTGGCCGGAGTTCCCGAAGCATGCCCAGAAGAGCGTCGGCACGATGGCCTGGACGTCCGTTCCCGGAAGGATGATCGCGGCGTCGTTGCCGCCCAGCTCGAGAGTGACCCTCTTCAGGTTGGTGCTGGCGCTGGCCATGACCTTCTTGCCCGTTGCCGTGGAGCCCGTGAAGCTGATCTTCGCGATGTCGGGGTGCTCGGTCATGTGCTGACCGAGCTCGTTCCCGCCGGACACGACGTTGAGGACGCCCGGGGGGAGAACCGACTGGGCGATCTCACCGAACCGGAGGGTGCACAGCGGCGTCCAGGGGGACGGCTTCATGACCATGGTGTTGCCGGTCAGGAGCGCGGGTGCGATCTTCCACAGACCCAGCAGGACCGGGAAGTTCCACGGCGTGATGGCGCCGACGACGCCCAGCGGCGGGTGGTGCACCTCAACGACGTGCTCGTCGGTGTCCTCGATGACCTCGACGGGGATCGACCGCTTCGCCACCTCTCGGACCCAGAAGATCGCAGCGTCGACCTCGGAGGTGGCCATCGTGTGCAGCGGCTTGCCCTGCTCGAGCGTGAGGAGCCGGGCGAGCTCCTCACGGTGGGCGTCCAGGGCGTCCGCGTACCGAGAGATGTACGCCTGACGCTCCTCCCACGGGAGGGCGGACCACGCCGGGAAGGCCCGGCGGGCGGCCGCGACGGCGGAGTCGATGTGCGCCACGGTGCCCTCGGGCGCTGAGGCCAGCACCTTCCCCGTGGCGGGATTGACGACGTCGAACGAGGTGTCGGCCGTGGCGAGCTCGCCGTCGATCGACAACAGGTAGGGACCGTCGAAGTCCACGGTCCTCGTCGCGGGGGCTGAGGCAAGCGCTGTCACCGTTCCTCCTTCTCGGCTCCTCGTCGAGCCGGGTGGTGGGCCATCCAGTGACTGAAGGCTAGGCGAATAATGCCGGATCCGCAAGATAATGCATGAAAGAGAGCGGCAAGCGCCGAGGATTGGCTTGGCCTGCAGTTTCACCTGGACGAGGAAGCCCGCGACACCTCGACGGCCGGTCGTCTCTGAAGCCCACCCGGCCCTTTCGGGGGTCAGGGTTCGAGTCCCCTCAGCTCCACCCGAGGACGAGGGGGACACCGGCTCGGTGTCGCGCCCTCGTCGTGCCGTGCCGCGCTGGGACAACGTTGACCTACGGTGCCGGCGGCGCCTCGTCAGCGGTTCCGGACCGCGGTGAGCCGTCGCCACGCGGACGCTCGAGGAAGTACGCCCCGAGGGCGCCCGCCAGCGTCGCGAAGACGGCGACGGAGTACATGGCGAGCGCCACCTCGACGACGCGCGCCACGCCGTCGTCGGCGGCCAGCGGCTCCCCCGAGATCGTGGCGAGCGCTGCGCCGTGCAGCGCGTCGCCGTACACCTCGAACGTGCCGAGCAGGTAGAGGAGCTGGCTCGAGGCGAGGACGACGACGCCGGTCACCACCACGAGCCACCCGATGCGGCTCGTGAGGAGCCGGCCCGCGGACCGGGAGCCCCGCACGGCGCTGGTCAGGACGCCGCCCACGCGCGCGACCCGGGCGGCGCGGCCGAGGCGAAGGAACGACAGCGCCCGCGCGAACCGCAGGAACGGGACCGCGAGGAAGACGACCTGCCACCAGTTGCGGCGCCAGAACCGGCGCTGGTCACGGGCGACGACGGCCCGGAGCGCGAGCTCACCGACGAACACGGCCCACAGCGCCCACCCGAGGGCGCCGAGCCACCGCGCGGTGGCCGGGTCGGTCGCGAGCGTCTGCGCGAGCACGAGGAGGAGGAAGAGGACGCCGAGGGCGCCCATGGGCCGGTCGAGGCGGCGCGCCAGCTGCTCCGCCCGCGTCACGTCCGCCCCGCGGGTCGCCTCGCCGGACGCCTCGCCAGGACCGCCGTCGCCGGGACCGCCGTCGCCGGGACCGCCGTCGTCGGGACGCCTGCCCGGACGGTCGTCGCCGCGCGGCGCGGGGGTGCCCGATCGCGTCGTCGTCATGGTGCGTCCCAGCCTCCTGCGCGGCTCCGGGCACCGCACCTCGGCGGACCGGCCGCGCGGTGCGGTTTCCGACCGGCCGCCCGATGGGCGACGCTGGTACCGAGATGACCACCACCACGCGACCGACGGCCGCGCCGCCCGTCGGCGGCGCAGGCCCGGGACGCCGCGCGCCCGGGCCGGACCGGCGCGGCCGGGCCAGGTGGCGACGGCTCGTCGACGCGGCCTGGCGTCCGGTCGCGTGGCGCACCGTGCGGCGCCGTGCCCTCGTGGTGGTGGGCGTGCTCACGGTCTCCACGGCCTTCGGTGTCGCCACGGCCTCCGCCGACGCCAACCTCGGTCCGCACTCGGCACGGTACGAGGTCACGCTGGACCACCGGGTGACCGTGGACCTCGGTCCGCTGGGGACGCTCGTGCTCGAGTCGCCCGCGCCCCTGACCCTCGGGGCGCGGGTGACGGTCCAGGAGATCCCGCGGGAGCTCACCGAGGTGCGCACGGTGTCCACGCTCGAGCAGCTCGGGCAGGACCTCGACCGCTACGTCCAGCTGTTCAGCGCGCCCGAGGGCACGCTCGAGACCGTGGTCCGGGCGCTCGTCACCGACGCGGTCCGCCGTGCGCTCGCCGCCGCCGCCGTCCTCGGGCTGGCGCTTCTGGGCGCCCGGGCTGCGCTCGGCGCCACCCGCCGGGCCGAGCTCGCGACGGCCGGCCGGGCGCACGCCTCGGTGCTCGCCGCCGCCGCAGCCCTTCCGGTCGTCCTCACCCTGACGACCACGGCCGCCGGCACGGACCTGCCGGCCCGGCCGAGCCCGGGGCCGCCGTCGGGCGTGTTCGACGGGACGGCGCTCGAGGGAGCGGTGATCACGGGGCGGCTGGCGGGGGTGCTCGACACGTACGGCAGCCAGGTCGTGAGCGCCTACCGTCAGAACGAGGAGTTCTACGACCGGGCGGCCGCCGGCGTGCGCTCCGGCTGGGAGCGGCAGCGTGCCGTCGACGAACGGCTGCGCGCGGCACGTCTCACGGCCGGCATCGACCCGGGGTCGGACCCGGCCGGCCTGGTCAGCGCCGTGGTCGTCAGCGACCTGCACTGCAACGTCGGCATGGCGCGCGTCATCGGCGCGGCGGTCGAGGAGGCGGGCGCGGAGCTGGTCCTCAACGCCGGCGACACCACGATGAACGGCACCCCGGTCGAGACGTACTGCATCACCGCCTTCGACCAGGCGCTGCCCGCCGGGGTGACCACCGTCGTCGCCGACGGGAACCACGACAGCCCGGACACCGCCGCGCACGCGCGCTCCCTCGGCTGGGTCGTGCTCGAGGGTGAGCCGGTCGACGTCGCAGGGGTGCGCGTCCTGGGCGACGCCGACGTGCGGTCCACCCGGGTCGGCGGCGGCACCCGGCAGGTGGGGGAGGAGTCCCTGGCCGAGGCGTCGACCCGACTCGGCGACGTGGCCTGCGACGACGGCGGCGTGGACCTCCTCCTCGTGCACGACACGCGGATGGCGGACTCCGCCCTGCAGCGTGGCTGCGCGCCCGCCGCGGTGTCCGGCCACTACCACCGTCGGGTGGGTCCGGACCGCGAGACCGGCGGCGTCCGTTACGTCAACAGCAGCACGGCCGGGGCCGTCTCCGGGCAGCCGACGGTGGGCCCTCTCAACGGCGTCGCCGAGATGACGGTGCTGCGGTTCTCCCGCGAGACCGGCGAGGTGGTCGACCACCGCCTGGTCCGGGTCCTGCCCGACGGCGAGGTCGCGGTCGGCTTCGCGCTGCGGTGGCCGGGGCAGCTCCCGCCGGAGCCCGAGCCGCTGGACCCCCGCGCGCCCCGCTGAGAGCCGTGGCGGGTTCTCCCAGGATCGCTGGCTACGGTAGGTGCGTCCCCCTGGCGGCCCGGGTCCGGGCCCCCCTGCCGACCGTGCACGAGAGGACCGCTGTGCCCGCCGCTGATCGTCGCCCCCTGCCGGTCGCCCGCCGTCGCGCGCCTCTCGCGCGGCTGCTCCTCACCGCGCTCGCCGTGCTGCTCGGTGGCGTCGTGGGGACCGCACCCGCGAGCGCCCACGACCGCCTGGTCGGCAGCGACCCGGCGGACGCCGCGGTCCTCGAGCAGGGACCGGCCTCCGTGGTCCTGACGTTCAACGCCGACCAGCTCCCGGTCGGGGCGGCCGTCCTCGTGCGGGACCCCGCAGGTGCGGACCGCGCCGACGGCGACCCGGTGGTCGACGGCGCGACCGTCACCCAGGCACTGCAGCCGGGGCTGCCCGCCGGCGCCTACACCGTCCAGTGGCGCTCGGTCTCCGGCGACGGCCACCCCATCGAGGGGACGTTCGGCTTCGAGGTCACGGTCGGCGTGGCGCCGCCGGAGGACGAGCCGGCACCGGCTGAGGCGTCCGGCCCGGCGGCCGGCGCGGACGACGCCGGGGACGCCGGTGCCGCCGACCAGGCCGGTGCGCCGGCCGTCGATGCCGCCGACGACGGCGGCGCGTCCGTCGGTGCAGAGCCCGATGGTGCCGCGGACGACGCGGCGACGTCGTCGCTCCCGGTCCTGCTGGGGGCGGGGCTCGCCGTCGCGGTCGTGGCGGCCGCTGCCGCGCTCGTGCTGCGTCGCCGGCGATCTGCCGGGGCCGCCTCGTGAGCATGACCGCGCAGGACACCCCCGCTGCCGTCGAGGCAGCGCCCGGGCACGCCGTCCGTCGGCGCGTGCTCGTCACGCTCGGCGTGGTGCTCGTCGTCGTCGGCCTGCTCGCCGGGGGACCGTGGGTCTACGCGCGGCTCCTCGCCCCGGAGGCGCCGCCCCCGCTCGCGCTGCCCGAGCAGGCGCAGCCCGAGGCGGCCCTCCTGCCGCCGGGACCCCTGGACGTGGACGGGCAGTGGCAGGTCGCCCCCTCGTCGGAGGCCGGGTACCGCCTGGCCGAGGTCCTCTCGGGACAACCCGTGACCGTCGTCGGGCGCACCGACCAGGTCTCCGGGTCGATCACCGTCATGGACGGGGTCCTCACGGCCGCGGAGGTCCACGTCGACGTGGCGTCCGTGGCCACGGACGAGTCGGCGCGGGACGCGTACTTCCGGCGGGCGATGGACACGAGCACCTTCCCCCAGGCGGTCTTCCGGCTGACCGCCCCGGTCGACGTCGCCGCGGTGGCGGATGCGGATGCGGAGGGTGTGCCCGTGGAGGCGCCGGGCGTGCTCGTCCTCCGGGGTGTCGAGCGCCCCGTCACGGCCTCGCTCGTGGTCCAGCGCGCCGGCGACGGGCTGGAGGTCGCCGGCAGCGTGCCCCTCGTGCTCGCCGACCACGGCCTGACGCCTCCCGACCTGGGCTTCGTGACCGTCGAGCCGGAGGGAACGGTCGAGGTCCTCCTGCGGCTCAGCCGCTGACGGACGGGCGCACGAGCGCTGGACGAGGGATGGCCTTCGTCGTGCCGCCGTGGTGAGATTTCGGCGTGCCGAAAACTCCCGCGGTCGTCCTCGCGGCGGTCGTCCTCGCGACGGCCGCGTGCGCGGCGCCGGGCGCGGTACCGGCGGCGCGGGACGGCGGCGCGGCGACGGACGGACGGCCCCGCGTCGTCGCCACGTTCACGGTCCTGGCGGACATGGTCGCCGTCGTGGGCGGGGACGACGTCGTCGTCACCTCGGTGACGAAGCCCGGCTCGGAGATCCACGGGTACGAGCCGACGCCGGACGACCTGCGCCGCGCGGCCGGCGCGGACCTGCTCGTCGTCAACGGCCTGGGCCTGGAGAACTGGCTCGAACGCCTCGTCGAGCCGCTCGGTCTGCCGACCGCGGTCCTCACCGACGGCATCGAGACCGTGCCCATCGCGGGGAGCGAGGCCGTGAACCCGCACGCGTGGATGTCGCCGCGGATCGGCCGGGAGTACGCGGCCCGCATCGCCGAGGAGCTCGCCGCCCTGGACCCCGCCCGGGCCGAGGACTACCGGACCCGCGCCGAGGCCTACGCAGCGGAGCTCGGCGCCCTGCACGCCGACCTGGTCGCCCGGCTCGGTGCGCTCCCGCAGGGCCGGCGGGTCCTCGTGACGTGCGAGGGGGCGTTCTCATACCTCGCCCGGGACGCGGGCCTGGACGAGGCGTACCTGTGGCCCGTCAACGCGGAGCGGCAGGGCACCCCCCGCCAGGTCGCCGGGGTCGTCCTCACCGTGCGGGAGCGCCGGGTCCCGGCGGTGTTCTGCGAGTCCACCGTGCCGCCGACCGCGCAGCAGCAGGTCGCGGCGGAGACGGGGGCGCGGTTCGGCGGGACCCTCTACGTCGACTCGCTGACCGGTCCGGACGGGCCGGCGCCGACCTACCTGGACCTGCTGCGGCACGACGTCGACGTCATCGTCGCGGGGCTGACGGAGGAGGACGCATGACCGACCCGGGAGCGGTGCCGGCGCTGCGGGTGGCGGGGGTCACCGTCCGCTACCGCGAGGTGGTGGCGCTGGAGGACGTGGACCTCGAGGTCGCCGTGGGGGAGGCGTGCGGGCTCGTCGGGATGAACGGCTCGGGCAAGTCGACGCTGTTCCGGACCGTCGTCGGCCTGCAGCGGCCCGCTGCGGGTGAGATCGCCGTGCTGGGACGCACCACCGCCCGGGCCCGCGCCGAGGGCCTGCTGGGGTACGTACCCCAGCAGGACGAGATCGACCGGGACTTCCCCGTCGACGTCCGGGACGTCGTCCTCATGGGGCGTTACCACCGGATGGGGCCGACCCGCCGCGCGAGGCCCGCCGACGAGCAGGCGGCGGAGGCCGCGCTCGAGCGGGTCGGCCTGGCCGACCTGGCCGGCCGGCGGATCGGCCGGCTCTCGGGCGGCCAGCGGCAACGCGTGCTGCTGGCACGGGCCCTCGCGCAGGACGCGCGGGTGCTCCTCCTCGACGAGCCCTTCACCGGGCTGGACGTCACCTCGCAGGCTGCCGTGGAGGCGGTCCTCCGGGAGTTCGTCGCGGCCGGCGGCAGCGTCCTGGTGTCGACGCACGACCTCACGGCCCTGCCGCAGCTGTGCGCGCGCTCGGTCCTGCTGCACCGTCGCGTCCTGGCCGCCGGGCGGACGCAGGACGTCCTCACGCCGGTCAACCTGGCGCGCACCTTCGGCCTCGACCTGCCCGCGACCACGGCGCCGGAGGGTGCGCGATGACCGGGGCCACGCGGTGATCGGGGGACATGTCGTGATCGGGGCCACGGCCCTGGACCGGCTCGTCGGGGCCTCCGGGTGGTGGGGGCTCCTCGTCGAGCCGTGGCAGTTCGCGTTCATGCAGCGCGCCCTGCTCGTCACCGTGGTCGCGAGCGTCGTCTGCGCGCTGCTGAGCTGCTGGCTGGTGCTCATCGGGTGGTCGCTCATGGGCGACGCGGTCGCGCACGCCGTCCTGCCCGGCGTCGTGCTGTCCTACCTCGTGGGCGCCCCGTTCGCGATCGGGGCGTTCCTCTTCGGCGTCGGGGCGGTCGCGCTCATCGGCGGGGTGCGGGAGACGACCCGGCTCAAGGAGGACACGGCGATCGGCGTGGTGTTCACGACCGTCTTCGCGGTCGGCATCGTCCTGGTCTCGACGACACCGAGCCAGGTGGACCTCTCGCACGTCCTGTTCGGGAACGTCCTGGGCGTCTCGGACGCGGACGTCCTCCAGGTGCTCGTGCTCGCGGCGGTCGCCTTCGTCGTCCTGGTGGTCCTGCGGCGGGACTTCACGCTCTACGCCTTCGACCGGGTGCACGGCCACGTCGTCGGCCTCCCGGTGCGCCGCCTCGGGGCGCTGCTGCTCGGCCTGCTCGCCGTGACCGTGGTCGTGGCGCTGCAGGCCGTCGGAGTCGTGCTCGCGGTGGCGATGCTCATCACGCCGGGTGCGACGGCGTTCCTGCTCACCGACCGGATCCAGCACATGCTCCTCGTCGCACCCGCCGTGGCGGTCGGGGCCGCCGTCGTCGGGACGTGGGGCAGCTACGCCCTGGACGTCGGCAGCGCGGGCCTGGTCGTCGTGTGCCAGGGCGCGGCGTTCGCGGTCGCCTGGGTCGTGGCGCGCCGCCGGGACCGTCGTGCGTCCGGTGCGGGTGGCCGACGTCGGCTCCGGTCCGGTGGGCGCGCGGTGCGGCCCGGGGCGTCGTCGGTCGCGGGGGAGGCCGCATGAGGGACCGGGGAACCGGGCGCGCGGTCTCCGCGACGCACGAGGACTACCTCAAGGCGGTCTGGAACGCGCAGGAGTGGGACCCGGTGCCGGTCTCCACGACCCGGCTCGCGCAGCGCCTGGGAGTGGGGGCGCCGACGGTCTCCGAGACGGTCCGCCTGCTCGCCGACCGCGGCCTGCTCGCGCACGAGCCGTACCGCGGGGTGCGCCTGACACCGGCGGGACGTGCCGTCGCGGTCCAGGTCGTGCGCCGGCACCGGCTCCTGGAGACGTGGCTGGTCGAGCACCTGGGCTACGGCTGGGACGAGGTGCACGACGAGGCGGAGGTGCTCGAGCACGCGGTCTCCGACCGGTTCGTGGAGCGGGTGGACGCCGTCCTCGGGCGACCCACCGAGGACCCGCACGGCGACCCGATCCCCGCGGCGGACGGCTCCATCGACCGGCCCGCGGCGGTGCGGCTCGCCGACCTGCCGGCGGGTGCCGGCGGCGTCGTCGTCCGGGTCTCCGACGCGGACCCGGACGTGCTCCGCGAGTGTGCGGCGCAGGGTCTGCGCCCCGGGGCGGCCCTGCGCGGGTCCCTCACGCTGAGCCCGAGGGTGCGCGCCGCGGTCTGGATGGCCGCCGAGCCGTGATGCGCCGCCGTGGGCGTGCCGTCGTGACGGTGCCTGCGGCAGGACGTGCGACGCCACGCCGTGGACACCGGGCGCGTCAGGGGCGTCGCCGGGTTACGCTCCCGTAGGTTCGGCCGTCGCGCAGGCGTCGGCGACCTTGGATGGATGCGGAGTACTGGATGGACATGGCCGTCGCCACGGGCAACGACGCCCGGCCACAGATGACCGATGCCGAGCAGGGGAGGCCCCGGGAGCGTTCGCCCCGGGCCCGGCAGACGAGCGACTTCACCGATCTGGCGCGGACCGTGCAGGACGCGGGCCTCATGCGCCGTCGGCACGCCTACTACTGGACGCGGTTCGCCGTCCTCACCCTCCTGCTCGCCGGGCTCGGCGCGGCCTTCGTGCTCATCGGCGCGTCGTGGTGGCAGCTGCTCGTGGCCGCCGCGCTGGCGCTCGTCCTGGGCCAGGTCATGTTCCTCGGCCACGACGCGGCGCACCGCCAGATCTTCGCGTCGGGGCGGTGGAACGACTGGGCGAGCCTCGTCATCGCGAACCTCTACGCGGGGATGAGCTACGGCTGGTGGCAGCACAAGCACAGCCGCCACCACGCCAAGCCCAACCAGGTGGGCGCGGACCCCGACATCAAGACCGGCGTCCTCGTCTTCACCACGGAGGACGTGCCCGAGGCCCGCACCGGGCTCAAGGGCTGGTTCGCCCAGCGGCAGGGCTGGCTGTTCTTCCCGCTCCTCCTCCTCGAGGGCCTCAACCTGCACATCTCCGGCGTGAAGACCATCTTCGGCCGCGGCGAGGTCAAGCGTCGCCCGGTCGAGATCGCCTTCGTGACCCTGCGGCTGGGCGGCTACCTCGCCGTGGTGTTCTGGCTGCTGCCGGTCGGCATGGCCTTCGCGTTCCTGGGCGTCCAGCTCGGCCTGTTCGGGCTCTACATGGGGGCGGTCTTCGCGCCGAACCACAAGGGCATGCCGATCGTGCCGAAGGACTCGCGGATCGACTTCCTGCGGCGCCAGGTGCTCATGAGCCGCAACGTCCGCGGCGGTCGCCTGACGGACTGGTTCATGGGCGGGCTCAACTACCAGGTCGAGCACCACCTGTTCCCGAGCATGGCGCGGCCGCACCTGCGTCAGGTCCAGCCGATCGTCCGGGAGTTATGCGCGACCCGGGGGATCCCCTACACGGAGACCTCGCTGCTCCAGTCGTACGGCATCGTCGTCCGCTACCTCAACCGCGTCGGCCTCGCCGCGCGGGACCCGTTCCAGTGCCCGCTGACGCTGGAGTACCGCTCCGCCCGCTGAGGCAGGTGCCCACGACGCCCGGTCCCCGCACGGGGGCCGGGCGTCGTGCTGTCGCCGGTGCGCCGGTGCGCCTCGCTCAGCGCCGGCGACGCGTGCCGAGCACCGTGCGGGTGATCTCACGGCCGAGGGTCGTGCCCACGGACCGCAGGAACGCGTCGAGGGGGTCGGTGCCGGACGTCCGGCGCCCGGTGCGGGAGCCGGCCCCAGTGCCGGCCCCGTTGCCGCCGCTGCGCCCCGACGTGCCCCGCTCGGACCGCCGCATCCGTTCCTCGATCTCCGCCAGCTCCCGACGGCGCCGCTCGTCCTCCTCGGCGAGGCGCGCCCACTCGGCCGCGGCGGTGGCGCGCGCGGCCAGCATCTCGTGCGCGGACTCCCGGTCCACGGCGGTCGCGTAGCGGGCCTGCAAGGGCGAGGCGGCCACGAGGCCGGCCAGGACGGCGGGGTCGGCCGGCTCCATCGCGGACTGCGGCGCGCGCAGCCGCGTCCACGCCACGGGCGTCGGCGCGCCCTTCTCCGACAGCACGGTGACGACCGCCTCGCCGGTGCCGAGGCTGGTCAGGAGCTCCTCGAGGTCGTACGACGAGGAGGGGTAGGTGCGGACCGTCGCGCGCAGCGCGGCGGCGTCGTCGGGCGTGTGGGCCCTCAGGGCGTGCTGCACCCGGCCGCCGAGCTGGGCGAGGACGTCCCCCGGCACGTCCTTGGGCGTCTGCGTGACGAACCAGACGCCCACGCCCCTGGAGCGGATGAGCCGGACGGTCTGCGTCACGCTGGCCAGGAGCTCCTTCGAGGCGCCGGTGAAGAGCAGGTGGGCCTCGTCGAAGAAGAACACGAGCCGGGGGCGCTCGACGTCGCCGACCTCGGGCAGCTCCTCGAACAGGTCCGCGAGCAGCCACATGAGGAAGGTCGAGAAGAGGGTCGGGCGGTCCTGGACCGCCGGGAGCTGGAGGGCCGTGACGACGCCCCGGCCGTCCGGGGTGGTGCGCAGCAGGTCGGCCGTCTCGAACGCCGGCTCGCCGAAGAACGCGTCGCCGCCCTGCGCCTGCAGGCCGGCGACCTCGCGCAGGACGACGCCGGCGGTCGCCCGGGAGATCCCGCCGATGGTCCGCAGCTCCTCCTTGCCCTCGTCCGAGACGAGGAACGCGATCGTGGAGCGGAGGTCCGCCAGGTCCAGCAGGGCCAGGCCCTGCGCGTCCGCCCAGTGGAACACGAGCTCGAGGCTGGACTCCTGCGTCGCGTTGAGGCCGAGGACCTTCGCCAGCAGCAGCGGCCCGAAGTCCGTGACCGTCGTCCGGACAGGCGTCCCCGTGCCCAGGCCGCCGAGCGTGAGGAGCTGGACCGGGAACGCCGCCGGGCTCCAGTCCTGCCCGACCTCGCCGGCGCGGGCCAGCAGGCGGTCCGACGCCGTGCCCGGGGCGGCCAAGCCGGACAGGTCGCCCTTGAGGTCGGCGAGGAAGGTCGGCACCCCGGCAGCGGACAGCCCCTCCGCCATGAGCTGGAGGGTCCGCGTCTTGCCGGTCCCCGTGGCGCCGGCCACGAGGCCGTGCCGGTTGAGCGTCGACAGCGGGAGGCCGACGGGGGCGCCCGGCACGGCGGCCCCGTCCTCGACCAGGGCTCCCAGGGGCAGCACGGGGCCCGTGCCGGCGTAGCCCGCCCGGACGTCCTCGGCGTGCGCGCTGAGAGTCGGGTCGGGCGCTCGTGCGGCCGTCGGCGACCCAGCGGGCGCGGTGGGCGCGGTGGGCTCGGCGACGGTCGCCGCCGACGTGCTCGAGGCCGGGTCGCCGACCGGCCCGGCCGCCGCGCCCGCGGCCACGGCAGCGGCACGCGCCTCGGCGGCCTCGGCGACGGCCTCCGCGGCCGCAGCCCGGGCCTCGGCGGCCTCGGCGCGGGCGCGCGCCGCCGCGGCGCGCGCCGCGAGCAGCTCCTGGTGGGCAGACGCGTCGTCGGCCGGGGCAGGGGTGTCGTCGTCCATGGGGCGAGCGTACGAGCGGCCGGTGCCCGGCGGCACGGGGCGAGGACGAAACAGGTCGGCGGGGGCGCCACCTGCGGCAGTAGCCTGTCGCGGTGACCACGCAGGACGCCTCCCGGACCGACCGCCCGACCGAGACCCCCTTCCGCTACACCGCCGACCTCGCCGCCGAGATCGAGCAGCGCTGGCAGGACCGATGGGACGCCGAGGGCACCTTTCACACGCCCAACCCGGTGGGTGCGCTCGGTGGCGTCCAGGCCGCGGGCGGCGACGGGGGAGCCCCGCAGACGGCGGGGTCCGGGGCGTCCTACTTCATCATGGACATGTTCCCGTACCCGTCCGGGGCGGGCCTGCACG
>NZ_CAMPHH010000080.1 GCF_946885855.1 uncultured Actinotalea sp.
CCTTCGACACCGTCAAGGGCGGTGACTACCTGGTCGACCAGGACGCCGCGGAGGTCATGGCCAAGGAGGCCATCGACGCGGTGCTGGACCTGGAGAAGATGGGCCTGCCGTTCAACCGGACACCCGAGGGGCGGATCGACCAGCGGCGCTTCGGCGGCCACACCCGCAACCACGGCGAGGCCGCGGTCCGCCGGTCCTGCTACGCCGCGGACCGCACCGGCCACATGATCCTCCAGACGCTCTACCAGCAGTGCGTCAAGCAGGACGTGGAGTTCTACAACGAGTTCTACGTGCTCGACGTCGTCCTCACCCACGACCTCACGTCCGGCGACGTCCCCGCCGGCGAGGAGGTCGCGGTCGCAGGGGTCGTGGCCTACGACCTCGCGACCGGCGAGATCCACGTGTTCCGGGCGAAGTCCGTCGTCTTCGCCACCGGCGGCGCCGGCAAGATCTACAAGACCACGTCCAACGCCCACACCCTCACCGGTGACGGCATGGCGCTCGCCCTGCGCCGCGGGATCCCGCTGGAGGACATGGAGTTCTTCCAGTTCCACCCGACCGGCCTGGCGGGCCTCGGGATCCTCCTCTCGGAGGCCGCGCGCGGCGAGGGCGCGATCCTGCGCAACAGCGAGGGCGAGCGCTTCATGGAGCGGTACGCCCCGACGATCAAGGACCTGGCCCCGCGCGACATGGTCGCCCGCGCCATGGCGAACGAGGTGCGCGAGGGCCGCGGCTGCGGCCCGAACAAGGACTACGTCCTGCTCGACCTGACGCACCTCGAGCCCGCGCACATCGACGCCAAGCTGCCGGACATCACCGAGTTCGCCCGCACCTACCTCGGCGTCGAGCCCTACACCGAGCCGGTGCCCGTCTACCCGACGGCGCACTACGCCATGGGGGGCATCCCGACGACCATCGACGCCGAGGTGCTGCGCAACAACACCGACGTGGTGCGCGGCCTCTTCGCCGCCGGCGAGGTCGCCTGCGTCTCCGTGCACGGCTCGAACCGGCTGGGCACCAACTCCCTGCTGGACATCAACGTCTTCGGCAAGCGCGCGGGCATCGCCGCTGCGCGGTACGCGGAGACGGCGCCCTGGCACGACATGCCCGACGACGCCTCCTTCCCGACGGTCGAGTACGTCGAGCGGCTGCGCGACCACGCAACCGGCGAGCGCATCGCGGACATCCGCCGCGAGCTCCAGGAGACGATGGACCGCAACGCCCAGGTGTTCCGGACCCGGGACTCCCTCACGGAGGCGCTCGCCGACATCGCGGCGCTGAAGAAGCGCTACCGGGACGCGAGCGTCCAGGACAAGGGCCGTCGCTTCAACACCGACCTCATGGAGGGCGTCGAGCTGGGCTTCCTGCTCGACCTGGCCGAGGTCGTCGTCGTCGGTGCGCTCGCCCGCGAGGAGTCGCGCGGCGGGCACTTCCGGGAGGACTTCCCCAGCCGCGACGACGAGAAGTTCATGCAGCACACCATGGCCTACCTGCGTCCGGGCGGCGACGGCCAGGGGACGGTGGAGCTCGACTACAAGCCGGTGATCGTCACCCGTTACCAGCCGATGGAGCGCAAGTACTGATGACTGCTGTCACCGAGTCCCCGTCCACGCAGGCGCCCGCCGAGGGCCAGGCGCAGGACGCCGGCGCCGTGCCGAGCTTCGACGTCACCCTGCGCATCCGCCGGTACGACCCGGACACGGGCGCCGAGCCGCGCTGGGAGGAGTTCACCGTCACCGCGCACGGCACCGACCGTGTGCTCGACGCGATGCACAAGGTCAAGTGGGAGGTCGACGGCTCGCTGACCTTCCGCCGCTCCTGCGCGCACGGCATCTGCGGCTCCGACGCGATGCGGATCAACGGACGCAACCGTCTGGCCTGCAAGACGCTGCTCAAGGACCTCGACCCGTCCAAGCCGATCGTCATCGAGCCCATCAAGGGCCTGCCGGTCATCAAGGACCTCGTCGTGGACATGGAGCCGTTCTTCGCGTCCTACCGCGAGGTCATGCCGTTCCTCATCACCCACGGCAACGCCCCGACGAAGGAACGCCTGCAGTCGCCGGAGGACCGCGCGCGGTACGACGACACGACCAAGTGCATCCTCTGCGCCGCGTGCACGTCGTCCTGCCCCGTGTTCTGGACCGACGGGCAGTACTTCGGCCCGGCCGCGATCGTCAACGCGCACCGGTTCATCTTCGACAGCCGGGACGAGGGCGCCGCGCAGCGGCTGGAGGTCCTCAACGACAAGGAGGGCGTCTGGCGCTGCCGGACCACCTTCAACTGCTCGGAGGCCTGCCCGCGCGGCATCGAGGTGACCAAGGCCATCCAGGAGGTCAAGCGCGCGATGATCACCCGCGCGTTCTGATCCTCCTGCTGTCGCCACGCCGGGCCGGCGCCCGACCGGTCCGGCTCAGCGGCGGGCCCGCCGCTGCGGCTCGCCCAGCCGGAACGGCCTGACCGGTCGCCACACGCCGTCGTCGCCGTGCTCGTAGACCTGCAGGGCGTCGACCGCGAAGACCGCCTCGAAGCCGGCCATCTCCGCGAACGCACGGTCCAGGGCGTCGTCGTCGACGTCGTGGGCGACCGTGACGTGCGGGTGGTAGTTGAACCGCACGTCCTGGGCCAACGGCCCGCTGCGCACCGCGCTCTCCAGCTGCTCGCACTCCGCGATTCCCTCGACCACCTGGATGAAGACGACCGCGCTGACCGGCCGGAAGCTCCCGGTGCCGCGCAGGTGCAGCCGGAACCGCGCGTGCCGGGCGGCCACCGCGTCCAGGTGCGCGTAGACCTCCGGCACCTCCTCCGGCTCGAGCACTGTGGGACCGAGCAGGGTCACGTGCGGCGGGATGTCGCCGGCCAGCGGGTCCCCGAAGCCCGCGCGCGCGGTCTGGAGCTCGGCGCCGTACGGCTGCGGCACCTCGATGGCCACACCGATCCGCCGCTGGTCGCCGGACCGGTCCGGCAGCCTCATCCGCGCCCCTTCCGCGCCGGCAGCAGGCCGATGCGGTCGTACACGCGGTCCAGCGTCGCCCCGGCGATGGCACGCGCCCGCTCGGCCCCCTCGGCCAGGACCGCGTCGAGCTGGGCCGGGTCGTCGAGGTACTCGTGCACCTTCGCCTGGAAAGGCTCGAGGAAGCCGACGACGACGTCCGCGAGCTCCTTCTTGAGGTCCCCGTACCCCTGGCCCGCGAAGTGGTCCTCGAGCTCCGGGACCGACCGGCCGCTCAGCGCGGAGTGGATGGTCAGGAGGTTCGAGACGCCGGGCTTCGCCTCGCGGTCGAACCGGATCTCCCGCTCGGCGTCCGTGACGGCGGACCGGATGCGCTTCGCGACGACCTTCGGGTCGTCGAGCAGCTCGACCAGCCCGTTGGGGGTCGACGCCGACTTGCTCATCTTCGACGTCGGCTCCTGCAGGTCGTAGATCTTCGCCGTCTCGCGGACGATGTGCGGCTCCGGGACGACGAACGTCCGACCGTGCCGGGCGTTGACCCGCTGCGCGAGGTCGCGGGTGAGCTCGAGGTGCTGGCGCTGGTCCTCGCCGACCGGCACGAGGGCCGCGTCGTAGAGGAGGATGTCGGCCGCCATGAGCACGGGGTACGTGAAGAGCCCCACGTTCGCCGCCTCGGCGCCCATCCGCGCGGACTTGTCCTTGAACTGCGTCATCCGGGACGCCTCGCCGAAGCCCGTGAAGCAGGACAGCACCCAGGCCAGCTGCGTGTGCTCCGGGACGTGGCTCTGGACGAACAGCAGCGATCGCGTGGGGTCGACCCCGGCG
Source organism: uncultured Actinotalea sp. (assembly GCF_946885855.1). The sequence continues at coordinate 3,776 of NZ_CAMPHH010000080.1, forward strand.
GCGAGGTACTGGGCGGCCGTCCGCCGGGTCCGCTCCCGCAGGAGGGCCGGGTCGGGGGCCACCGTCAGGGCGTGCAGGTCGACGACCGTGTAGAGGGCGTCGTACTCGTCCTGCAGGGCGACCCAGCTGGTGAGGGCGCCCAGGTAGTTCCCCAGGTGGAGGGAGTCGGAGGTCGGCTGCATGCCGGAGAGGATGCGAGGTCGCTGCGCCGCGTCGGACATGCCGAGCATTCTCGCAGGCCCGCGGCGGTGGCTCGGTCCGTGCCCACCTCCGTGCCCAGGTCCACGGCCGCGGCCGTGTGCGGGTCACTGCCCGCGCGTGCCCACCGCGTTCGGGTCCGTGCCGGCGCGCGTTACCGGGGTCCGCGGGAGCGCAGCGGCCGCCTCAGGTCGCGTCGGGGTCGAACGGCGGCGGGACGTAGGCCTCGTCCTCCGCGGGCCCGGCCGCGGCGGCCGCGGTCCCCACGGCGCCCGTCCGGGACGTCGCTGCCGCTCCACCGACCCCCGCGCCCGCCGCTGCGGCCGCGGCGCCGGCGGTCGCGGCCCGGCGGGCCGCTCCGCTGGTGTACCGGCGGCCGAGGACCGGCGGTGGGGACGGCTCGTCCTCCAGCAGCGCCTCCCGGACGATCCGCCGCGGGTCGTAGCGGCGCGGGTCCAGCTGGGACCAGTCGAGGTCCGCGCCCTCCTCGCCCATCTCCTCGGCGACGCGCTCCTTCGCCGTCCGCACGAAGCCGCGGAGCTGGCGCACCCACCGCCCCAGCTGCTCCGCGTACCCGGGCAGGCGTTCGGGCCCGACGACGACGAGCGCCACCAGCAGGAGGACGAGGACCTCCCCGCCGTTGATCCCGAACACGCCGCCATGCTAGTCCGGGCGCCGGCGGGCACCGCCGCGCCGGTGGTCGGTCCTCAGCCGCTCGCGACCTCGTCGAGCACGACACGGACCTGGCGCTCCTGGCCGTCGTCACCCCGGACGGTCAGCGTCACCGCGTCCCCCGGTGCGCGGGCCCGGATGGCGACGACGAGCTCGTCGCTCTCGGTCACCGGCCGGCCGTCGATCGCCAGGATGACGTCGCCGGGACGGATGCCGGCGCGGTCGGCGGGCCCGCCCGGTGTGACCGGGTCCGTGAACTCTCCCTGGGGCCCGCCGGCGACCTGGACCCCCTCACCCGTGTACGTCCCGTCGAGGACCACGCCGATCACCGGGTACGTGGCCCGACCGGTCTCGATGAGCTCCTGCGCGGTGCGGCGCGCCTGGTTGGCGGGGATCGCGAACCCCAGCCCGATGCTCCCGCCCGCCGCGCCGAGCCCGGGCGGCTGCGCGATCGCGGAGTTGATCCCCACGACCTGCCCCTCGGCGTCGACGAGCGGTCCACCGGAGTTGCCGGGGTTGATCGCCGCGTCCGTCTGGATGGCGTCGATGAACGCCGTCTCGTCCTCGTTGCCCGCCGAGACGGGCCGGTTGAGCGCGCTGACGATGCCCGTCGTGACGGTGCCCTGGAGGCCGAGCGGGGCGCCGATCGCGATGACGGGGTCACCGACCACGACGGCGTCGGAGTCCGCCAGGGTCAGCGGCGTGAGGCCGGAGCGGTCCACGCGGATGACCGCGAGGTCGTAGTCCGAGGTGCGCCCGACGATCGTGGCGTCCCCCTCGCTCCCGTCCGAGAAGACGACCACGATCTGCGCCGCACCCCCGTCCGCGGCCGCGACCACGTGGCTGTTCGTGAGGATGTAGCCGTCCTCCCGCAGCACGAAGCCGGACCCCGTCCCGCCGCCCTGCGGGCCGCGGACCTGGATCGCGACGACGCTCGGCAGGACCTCCGCCGCCACCTCCGCGACCCCGGTGAGCTCACCGGCCGCCGGGTCCCGCTCGACCGCGACCGGCAGCGAGCCGTCGACGGCGCGGCCCTGGTCCGCCCGCGCGAGCAGCGACTGCGCGCCCCAGCCGCCGAGCGCGCCGGCCGCGAGCGCCAGGACCAGCAGGCCGGCGACCAGGCCGGCGCCCAGGCCGCGGCGCCGCTCGCGCCGGACCGGCACCGGACGACCCCAGCTGTCCAGACCGCCCTGCGGGTTCCAGCCGCCGTTCCCGGGCAGGGCGCCCCAGGGCTGCTGGCCGGGCGAAGAGCCCGCACTCGGCGGCCACGGTCCGGCGGGGGCTGGCCCCACGGGCACCGGGCCGGCGGGCACGGGTCCAGCAGGAGCGGCTCCGCCAGGAGCGTGCCCGGCAGGCGCGGGGGCGTAGCCCGCGGGCGCCGGTCCGGCGACCGCTGAGGCCGGCGGAACGGGGGCGGCAGCCGCCGGCCCGCTGGGACCGGGCGTCACGGGGACCCGCGTCGGGGCGCCCGCCGACCGGCCGGCCGACGACCAGACCGTCGCGCCCGAGCGCGACCACACGTCGGAGCCGCCCGGCGATCCCGCCGGTGCCGACGCCGCCGCCGGGGCGCCGCCGTCCCCGGCCTGCTGAGGCTGCTGCGGCTGCGGCTGCGGCTGCGGCTGCGGCTGCGATGCTCCCCGAGGCGGTGCGTCCACCGGCACGCCGGGCGGCGTCACGGCGCGCGGTGCGCCCCACGGTGCGGCGAAGGGGTTGTCCTGGCTGTCCGTCACGGCACCCATGATCCCGTGAGCGCGGACCACCCGCGCGACAGCCGGGCGCGCAGGCCGTCGTCGTACGCCCCGGCGGGGTGCGCGGCGACGAGCTCCCGCACGTCCGGCGTCGGTGCGTCCGCGACGACCGTGACCACCGAGTCGCCCGACTGCCAGACGACGTACCAAGGGTCGTTGCAGACGAGGTGCACGGTCCGGCCGCCCACGTCCTCCTGCGGCATCCCGCGCAGCGCGTCCGGGTGGAGCCGACCGTGCTCCTGCACGACGACGACCGGGCCGCTCGGCCCGACGAGGTCGATCTCCAGGCTTCCGGGCCCACCGGTGTCCAGCCGCAGTCCGGTGACCCGGAACGTCGAGGGCAGGGCCACGGGGCTGACCCACCCGTGATCCGCCATCCAGGCGAGGACCTCCTCGTGGGCGTCCCGCCCGGACAGCGACACGTCCTCCACGACGGCGCTCGGCCCCAGACGCTCGGCCGAGGCCTGGTCGGGCAGGGCCGCGACCGTGCCGGCACCGAGCCCGCCGTCCGACGCGCCACCCCCGGCACGCGGGGCACCGGCGACCGTCCCGGGGGTGACGGCCCCCGCCGCGGCGAGCCCCGGGTCGGGGGCTGCCGCCAGCAGTGCCAGCGCGTACGAGCGCTGGGTCTCCGGCACCACCGCGGGCTGCGCGCCGAGGACCGCCAGACCGACGACGAAGGCGCCGACGCACCCCGCCGCCGCGGCGAGCACCGATCGTGGCAGGCGCCGGTCCGTCACGTCGCCCCGCAGGCAGCCGCGCGGGAGGACCAGGGGCGCGTGCCCGGGCAGCGGCACCGACCCCGTGAAGTCGACGACACGCCGCGCGCGTGGTGGACCGCTCGCAGCCGTCGCCGGGCCGCCGTCCGTCTGCTCGGCCCCGGTTCCGGTGGCACCGAGCGCCAGGAGACGCGCGGTGAGCTCGGGCGGCGGCGGGGCGTCGTCGGCCGCCCACAGCGCCTGGCGGGCGGTCCGCGCCGCCTGCAGCTCCGCCGCGCACTCGGCGCACCCGGCCACGTGCTCGAGCGTCCGTTCGGCGACCGCCGGCGGCAGCTGCCCGTCCGCCAGGGCGCTGAGGCGGCTCCCGAGGTGGCTCATCGTGCTGCCGGCACCTCCACGCGCCCCGTGCCGTCGCCGGTGGGCGCCCGGTGGGCCAGGGAGTCCCGCAGCTGGGCCCTCGCCCGGTGGATCCGCGAGCGGACGGTCCCGAGCTTGATGCCCAGCGTGACGGCGATCTCCTCGTACGACAGACCCTCGATGTCGCACAGGACGACGGCGGCCCGGTACTCGGGCGAGAGGGCGTCCAGCGCCCTCTGCACGTCCTGGTCGAGGTTGGCGTGCTCGAAGCCGCGCTCGGGGGTGCCGAGCCCGGCCGGACCGACGACGTCCCCGGCGTCCTCGCCCAGCGGGTCCATCCGGATCCGGCGCCGGCGGCGCACCTGGTCCAGGAAGAGGTTCGTGGTGATGCGGTGCAGCCAGCCCTCGAAGGTGCCCGGCGTGTACGTCGACAGCGACCGGAACACGCGGATGAACGTCTCCTGGGTCAGGTCCTCCGCGTCGTGCTGGTTGCCGGTGAGGCGGTAGGCGAGGCGGTACACCCGAGCGGAGTGCTCGGCCACGATGGCCTCCCACGTGGGCGGCGCCTCGCCGGGCGCGCGCTCCGGCGCCGCGTCTGCGGGCCCTCCGGGCGCAACCCGCACGCCGGGCACAGCGGGCACAGCGGGCACAGCGGGCACAGCGGGCACAGCGGGCACAGCGGGCACTGCAGGCACAGCAGCGCCGTCGGGCGTGCCGGCCTCGTCCCGTCGCCACCGCAGTCCTGCCCGCACCAGGTCCTCTCCCCTCGACCGCCGCGCGGCGGTGTCGTCGCTCGCCGGTCGCCGACCGGGAGATCATCATGACGGACGTCCCTGACAACGACCTGATGAGGACGGTCCCGCCCCGGGAACGCGCGACGTGCCCCGCGTGTTCCCCGACGTCCCGGACGCCTCCGTTGCCGGGCGGTAGCATCGCCGGGACGGTCGCGACCTGCCGAGACGTCCGCGCGGCCCGCGTTCTGGGGAGGACCACCATCGCACCCGACAAGTCCGTCAGCTGGGCCTACAGCGAGGACTTCCTGCCCTCCGACGACGCGCTGCTGCGTGCTGCCGACCGCGCCGCCCAGCTCGGCGTACCCGCCGTGTCCCCCGGGCAGGGCGCCGTCCTGCGCCTCGTCGCGGCAGCGCTCCGGGCCGGGGCGGTCGTGGAGGTCGGCACCGGCACCGGCGTCTCGGGCCTGTGGCTCCTGCGCGGCATGGCGCCGGACGGGGTGCTGACGACCATCGACACGGAGGCCGAGCACCAGCGGGCGGCCAAGCAGACGTTCGCTGAGGCCGGCGTCCGTCCCACGCGGGTGCGGACGATCACCGGGCGCGCGCTCGACGTCCTCCCCCGGCTGACCGACGGGGCGTACGACCTCGTGCTCGTCGACGGCGACCCGCTCGAGACACCCGCCACCGTCGAGCACGCCCTGCGCCTGCTGCGTCCCGGCGGCGTCGTCGCCCTCGCGCACGCCCTGCACGAGGACCGGGTCCCGGACCCGGCGCGGCGTGACGAGGTCACGACGACGCTGCGCGAGGTCGCGCGGAGGCTGCGGGACGACGAGCGCGTGGTCCCGGTCATGCTCCCCAGCGGCGACGGGCTGCTGCTGGCCGCTCGCGTCTGAGGTCGGGCGTCAGCCCAGCCGCGTCAGCCACTCCAGGAGCGCCCGGGTGCCGAATCCCGTGGCGCCCTCGGGGACCTCGTCCTTCGCCGCGGTCGAGCGCGCGGGCCCGGCGATGTCCAGGTGCACCCACCGGCGCTGCCCGGCGAACCGCTCGAGGAACAGCGCCGCCGTGATGGAGCCGGCGCCCACCCAGCCGTCGGCGGGGACGTGGCGCAGGTCCGCGACCTCCGACCGCAGGGCGACCCGGTAGTCCGGCACGAGGGGCATCCGCCACAGCGGCTCGCCCGCGGCGCCGCCGGCCTCCTCGAAGGCCCGCGCCAGCGCGTCGTCGTGCGTGTAGAGGGCTCCGTGGCCGCGACCGAGCCCGAGGGTCGCGGCCCCGGTCAGCGTGGCGACGTCGACGAGCACGTCCGGGTCCAGCTCGGCGTCGGCGAAGGCCATCCCGTCCGCGAGGACCATGCGGCCCTCCGCGTCCGTGTTGGCCACCTCGACGGTCGTCCCGCCGTACAGGGTGACGACGTCGCCCGGTCGCCAGGACGCCGCGCCGACGGCGTTCTCCGCGAGCGGCAGCACCGCGGTGACGCGGTGGTCGACACCCGCCTCGGCGGCGCCCAGGACCGTGGCGAGGGCCACGGCGGCACCCGTCATGTCGGTCTTCATCGGCACCATCGCCTCGCGCGGCTTGATGGACAGGCCGCCCGTGTCGTAGGTGATGCCCTTGCCGACGACGACGACGTGCCGGGGCGGGACGCCGGATCGGGGCTTCGCCGCCGGCTCGTGGCGCAGGACCACCAGACGCGGCTCGTACGCCGAGCCCCGGCCGACGGCGAGGACGCCGCCGAAACCGCGCCGCTCGAGCTCCGCCGGACCGAGCACCTCGACGGCCAGCCCGGCGGCTTCTCCGAGCTCGACGGCGCGGTCGGCCATCCAGGCCGGGCTCTTGAGGGAGGACGGGACCGCGCTGAGCGCCCGGGTGACCCACGTGGCGCGGGCCCGGTGGCGGGCCGTCCCGACGGCACCGGGGTCGTGGTCGCCCAGCAGCACGAGCTCGGCGGCGGAGCCGTCACGCGGGGCGGCGGTGTCCCCGTCACCCGCCGCAGGGGCGTCCGCGGCAGCACTGGGGTGGCGGTACGCCCCGAGGAGGTAGCCCTCGACGAGGGCGCGCACGCCCTCGGCGGGCGCGTCGGCGCCCACGGTCGTGAGCACGCGTCCCAGGCGGCGGGTGGCGCGCGCGATCGCGGCCCCGGCGCGACGCAGGTCGGCGGGAGAGCCGGACCCGACGCCGACGACCATGAGGCGGGCCGGCAGGCCGGTCCAGGGCAGCTCGGGGGCGCCCGCGATCGCGCGGGGCAGCGTGACGACGTGCAGCTCGCCGGGCCGTCCCTCGGCCGCGAGCGCGTCCGTCAGACCGGCCAGGTCCAGGCCGTACCGCACGGCGGCGTCCGCGGTGCCGGCACGCGGCTGGACCCCCTCGTCCTCGTCCCCCGCGGGGGCGACGGGCAGCACGAGCGCCTCGGCCCCGCCGTCCGTGAGGAGGTCGGAGGAGGTCACGTCACCCGGGACGACGCGGACCAGGGGGAACCGGTCCAGGAGTCCGGCGACGTCGAAGCCCGTCGACACGGCGACCGGGCGGGCATCGGTGCCCCGGCGCGCCGGGGGGCGACGGCGGCGGGTGTCACCGCGGACGTCAGCTGACGACGGAGGTCAGCGCCTCACCGAGCTCGCTCGCCTCGGTCGCGTTGAGCTCGACGACCAGACGACCGCCTCCCTCGAGGGGGACGCGCATGACGATGCCGCGCCCTTCCTTGGTGACCTCGAGCGGCCCGTCACCCGTCCTCGGCTTCATGGCGGCCATCGATGGCTCCCTCTTCCGTGCGTCGTGTGCCTGGGCCCGTCCTCGGCCTGCGGCGTGGCTCCGGCCCCTGCGGGACCGGACGGACCGTGCGGTCGTCCGGGAGAAGTCTAGTTCACCGATCGGGCCGGGCGGTCCCCCGGCGGGCTCCCGACCTGCGACGGCGCCGCGCGGCGAGGCGTCGCGCCGTCCCGCTCGGCGCGACGGAAGCGTGCTGCGACCCGGGGCGCCGCCCGCCGGGTCGTCACGCCGGGCCGTCACGCCGCGTCGTCACACCGGTCGTCACGGTGGCCATCCCGACGGCGGCACGAGCCGCCACAGCAGCGCGACCCACAGGACCTGGCCGACCAGACCCGTCGCGAGGAGCGCGACCACGGCGACCGTCCGGCCCGTCGTCGTCCGCCGGGCCAGCGCGGCCGACGACGCCGCGGCCGCGACCGGGAAGGCGAGCAGGCCGAACCGCACGAGGCTGGTGCCCGGCTCCAGGACGACCACGAGGTAGGCGAGATAGCCGGCGACCCACGTCCACGCCTCGGTGCCCAGCGCCCGCAGCCGCGGCCAGGCGATCAGCCCGGCGAGGGCGAGGGCCGCGGTGGCGAGCAGCAGCGGGGCGGCGGCACCGACCAGGAAGACGGCGACGTCCCACCAGGGCACCAGGGGCACGACCTCCCCGCGCCCCCGCCACGCGCCCTGCGTGCGGGCGTAGGCGTCGGGCTCCCCCGTGGCGAGGCCGACGACGGCGGGCCACAGGAGTCCGGAGAGCGTCGTCACCGCGCCGGCCGCGAGGACCATCCCCCGGTCCGTGGCCGCGAACGGCTCCCCGGACCGGGCGCGGCGCAGCCGGTCCACCCCGTGCGCGAGCACGACGAGGGCCATCGGCAGCGCCACGGCGCGTGTCAGCCCGAGCAGCGGCGCGAGCACGAGGACGAGCCCGTACCTCCGGCGCAGCAGCGCCAGGAGGACCGCCGCGACGAGGAGCAGCGCCAGGGACTCGGTGTACGCGGCCTGCAGGACGGGCGCAGCGGGGTACGTGGCGACGAGCGCGACGGCGAGGAGCGGCACGCCCCTCGCCGTCGTGACGGTCCCGACGACGCGGTGCACCACGAGCAGCGCGGCGGCGCCGAGGACCGTGGCCAGGGCCGGCGCGGCGACCTGCCACGGCAGCCCGAGCGCCAGCAGCGGCCGGACGAGCACCGGGAAGAGCGGGAAGAACGCCCACGCGTTCTGCAGCACGGCCCCGTCGGCCCCGCGGGGCAGCTCCGCCGGGTAGCCGCGCTCGGCGACCTCCCGGTACCACGAGGCGTCCCAGAACAGCCCGACGTAGTCGGCGTACGACGGCGGCGCGCCCGCCCACGGAGTGGTCCCCTGCGTCCGGGCCACCGCGAGGAGGACGACCGCGGAGGCGCCGCGCGCGAGCGCGGCCACCGCGAGCACCTGCACCCACCACGGCCAGGCCGTCGGGGGCGGGAACGGCCGTGCCCGGCGAGGCACACGCAGGACCTGCGGGCCCTCGGCTCCCCCTGCCACGTCGGCCCTCAGACGAGACCGCGGGTCGCGCGCGCCGGCGGGCGCTCGCCACGCAGGACGCCGACCATCTCCAGGGTGCGGCGCGTCGCCCGGACGTCGTGGGCGCGGAACACCGTCGCGCCCTGCCAGGCCGCGACCACGGTCGCCGCGAGGGTCCCCTCGAGCCGGTCGTCGACCGGGAGGTCGAGCGACTCGCCCACGAAGTCCTTGCGGCTGAGCGCCATGAGGACCGGGTGCCCGAGCTCGACTAGCCGCGCGGTGCGCCGGGTCAGGTGCACGGAGTGCCACGTCGTCTTGCCGAAGTCGTGCGTCGGGTCCACCAGGACCGAGCGCGGGTCGACACCTGCCTCGACGGCCCGCCGCGCGGCGGCGGTCAGGGTCGCCAGGACGTCGAGCAGCACGCCGTCGAGGCGGTCGGCCCCGGGGG